>JBJDZO010000018.1:0-23610 GCA_051868095.1 Butyricicoccus sp.
AGGTTCTGGTGACGGTCGGCGGCAGTGAGGCCATCGACAATGCATTTCGTGCGTTTGTCGGCCCGGGCGATGAAGTGCTTATCCCGGAACCGTCCTTTGTCTGCTACACCCCGCTGACCATCCTGACCGGCGGTACGCCGGTGCCGCTCCAGACGGTTGCCGAGGATCATTTCAAGATCACCCCCGAGCGTCTGCGCGCCGCCATCACGCCGCGCACCAAGATGCTCGTGCTGCCCTACCCGAACAATCCAACCGGCGCGATTATGACGCGCGAGGAACTGGAAGCCATCGCGGAGGTGCTGCGCGACACCAACATTCTGGTGCTGAGCGACGAGATTTACTGCGATCTGACCTACAAGGGCAAGCATGTCTGCTTCGCGGAGATTGACGGCATGAAGGAGCGCACGATTGTGGTCGGCGGCTTCTCCAAGTCGTATGCGATGACCGGCTGGCGCTTGGGCTGGGCGATGGGTCCGCGCGAAATGATGGCGCCCGTCTGCAAAATTCACCAGTTCGGCATCATGTCGGCGCCGACGACCGCCCAGTTTGCCGGCATCGAAGCCATGCGCACGGGTGAGGACGACGTGCAGCGCATGAAGCTGCAATATGATATGCGCCGCCGCTATGTAGTCGGTGAACTGCGCGATATGGGGCTGGACTGCTTCGAACCGCTGGGCGCGTTCTATGTGTTCCCGTCCATCCGCTCGACCGGACTCAGCTCCGAGGAATTTGCCAGCCGCCTGCTGGCCGACCAGAAGGTTGCGGTTGTGCCGGGTAATGCGTTCGGAGAGAGCGGCGAGGGCCATGTGCGCATTTCGTATTCCTATTCCATGGCGCATCTGCGCGAAGCGCTTGAACGCATGCGCACATTTTTGGAAAAACTGAAATAAGAGTGAGGAAAAATAAATTTTATGGATGTTGGTACGTTTGAAATCTTAAAAACCGAGGGCCGGGCGCGCCGCGGCGTGTTCCAGACCGCGCACGGTACTGTGCAGACCCCGGTGTTCATGAATGTGGGCACTGCGGGCGCGATCAAGGGCGCGGTCGATGCGTTTGACCTGAAGGAACTGGGCTGTCAGGTCGAGCTGTCCAACACCTATCATCTGCATGTCCGTCCGGGCGACGCAATTGTGCGTCAGATGGGCGGCCTGCACAAGTTTATGCGATGGGACGGCCCGATGCTGACCGACAGCGGCGGATTTCAGGTGTTTTCGCTGGCGTCACTGCGCAAGATCAAGGAAGAAGGCGTGTTCTTCAACTCGCACGTGGACGGCCGTAAGATTTTCATGGGTCCGGAGGAGAGCATGCGCATCCAGTCCAACCTGGGCTCGGATATCGCCATGGCGTTCGATGAGTGCGTGGAAAACCCTGCGCCGTATGAGTATGTCAAAGCGTCCTGCGCGCGCACAACCCGTTGGCTGGAGCGCTGCAAGAAGGAAATGGAACGTCTCAACAGCCTGTCCGATACGGTCAACCCGCAGCAGATGCTGTTCGGCATCAATCAGGGCGGCACGTATGACGACCTGCGCATCCAGCATATGAAGGACATCGCCGAACTGGACCTGCCCGGCTACGCAATCGGCGGCCTTGCGGTTGGCGAGAGCACCGAAACGATGTACCACATTCTGGACGAGGTGCTGCCGTATGCGCCCGTGCACAAGCCGCGTTATCTGATGGGGGTCGGCACGCCGTCCAACATCATTGAAGGTGTGGCTCGCGGTGTGGACTTCTTCGACTGCGTTATGCCGACGCGCAACGCCCGTCACGGCCATCTGTTCACATGGGACGGTATTCTGAACATCCACAACGCCAAGTATCAGACCGATGACCGCCCGATTGAGGAAGGCTGCCAGTGTCCGACCTGCCGCCGGTTCTCCCGCGCTTATGTGCGCCATCTGCTCAAGGCCGGGGAGATGCTGTCACAGCGCCTGCTGGTGCAGCATAACCTGTGGTTCTACAACAACCTTATGGTCAAGATCCGTGAGCACATCGAAAACGGGACCTTTGAGGAGTTCCGCGCACAGTACAGCGAGCGTTTGGCAAAGCGCATCTGATGTGAGCATGCTTGACGAAAAACAGGACAAATTGATCAAAGGCGTGAGCATGCTCACGCCTTTTTTGCTGCGCGGAAAACAAAAAAACGGTTGACAGAAAACCGGTTTTCCGATATACTTTTCTAAAGGGAATGAGGTTCTCCCGTGGCGCTGTGCCAGAACCGCTGAAAAGCTGATGACTTCTGCAAGGGATTTGCAGGGTTGTCGGCTCTTTTTTTGTTTTATACAAAAAATGTGTTTTTTATACGAAATGGGGGAGAAAAACCATGTTAACAAGTCTCGCATTGATTTTTCTGATCGGCATGAGCCTGAGCTGGATTGCCGTGCGGCTGCATCTGCCCGGCCTGCTCGGCATGCTGTTCACCGGAATCCTGCTGGGGCCATATGTGCTGAACCTGCTCGATGGATCGCTGCTCAGCATTTCCGCCGACCTGCGTCAGATTGCGCTGATTATCATTTTGACAAGAGCCGGGCTGTCGCTGAATCTCGAGGACCTGAAAAGAGTTGGCCGTCCGGCGGTGCTGATGTGCTTTGTGCCCGCCTGCTTTGAAATCGTGGGCATGGTGCTGCTCGCACCGCGCCTGCTCGGGGTTTCGATGCTCGAAGCGGCTGTTTTGGGTTCGGTGGTTGCAGCGGTTTCCCCGGCCGTGATCGTCCCCAAAATGCTGAAGCTGATGGAAACCGTCTGGGGTGCCGGGCACAGCATTCCGCAGCTCATTCTCGCGGGCGCGTCGGTGGACGATGTGTTCGTTATCGTGCTCTTTACGGCCTTTACCGGGCTGGCGCAGGGCGGCACAGTTTCACCCGCAACCTTTGTGCAGATTCCGGTGTCCATCCTGACCGGTATCCTTGGCGGCGCACTGATTGGCCTTGCATTCGGCGCGTTTTACCGCCGGTTCCATGTCCGGGACTCGGTGAAGGTTGTGGTGCTGATGAGCATTTCCTTTCTTCTGGTGGCGCTGGAAAAGGCGCTGCCGGATGCGATTCCGTTTTCCGGACTGCTCGCGGTTATGAGCTGCGGCCTTGCGGTGAATCGCCGCCGCCCCGAGGTTGCGAAACGGCTGTCGGTCAAGTATTCCAAGCTGTGGGTTGCGGCAGAGGTGCTGCTGTTTGTGCTGGTCGGTGCGACGGTGGACCTGCACTATGCCGCGGCGGCAGGCCCAGCCGCCGTCGCCGCGATTTTCTGCGCGCTGCTGTTCCGGATGGCGGGGGTTCTTGTCTGTCTGCTCCGCACCGAACTGCCGTGGCGCGAGCGCGTGTTCTGCATGCTCGCTTACACGCCCAAGGCAACCGTACAGGCGGCTATCGGATCAGTGCCGTTGAGCATGGGACTGGCCTGCGGACAGATTGTGCTGACGGTCGCCGTGCTGGCCATTCTGATTACCGCGCCGCTCGGAGCGTTCGCCATTGAAATTACCCATCGCCGCCTGCTGACGCAGGAAAGCGCTGACGCCTATAACATGGCACTGAAATAGTGCAATCGCTTTACAAAGGGTGTAAAATAGTGCTTATAGCAATTCAATAAATTGCTGCATATATCTACAAGAAGCAAACCAGCCGTTACAATCAGAAGACGTACCGCAAGCAAAAGCCTTATCTAATATCTACTGAAATTGTACAACACCAAAAAAAAGTAACGCCAATGCGGTTGGCGTTACTTCTTAAATGCGCCTTTAGGCGCTGCTGGTATTGATGCCCTTATAGGGCTATTATTCATACCCTGTCCTTTGGGCGTGATTATGATTTTTCGGTGATGTGTATGCTGAGCCGGGCGATATGAATGGTCAGATACAGCATTTCATCCTGTGACATTTCGTACTCGTATTTGCTTTTCATCCGCGCGGCAATCTGCCTCGTGCAGGCATAGGAACGAGGATGCTGCTCGACAATCGCGCCCAGCAGACCTTCCATATGGTCATCGTAGTGCACATGCCCGATCAGGCGCTGCGCGAAAAATTTCAGATGCGTAATGAACCGATAATAATCCAGAGAATCCTCATCAAACTCCATCTGAAAGAAATTGCTGACAATCTGGCAAATTTCCTGCATAATGCGGGTCATGTTATAGGTGCCCTTGATGCCGCCGTCCTGCTGGGCATTGACAAAATGCAGCGCGATAAACGCCGCTTCATCGTCGGTAAACCGCACGCCCGTGTCTTCGAGCACCATGCGGTTGGCCTCCAGCCCGATTTCAAATTCCGGACGGTAAAAACGACGGATATCCCACTTGAGCGGGTTTTCCAGCACGATATCCTGCTGGTAGCGAAGAATTGCCGCCGAAATATGGTCGGGCAGCGTCAAATAAATCGTGTCGCTGAGCGATTTGCCCAGCCGCAGCTTGGCCAAACTGATAATGCGTTCGCTGAGCACAATGTGCTCCATCGGCAGCGACGCGAGCAGCTCATGCAGCTTGCTGTCCAGCGTTGTGTCCTGAATGGTGAAGGTCTTTTCAATGCGGGACTCATCCACGCGATCTCCCGCCGCCTTGCCAAACGCCAGCCCGCGGCCCATAATGACCGTTTCCATGCCGGTGCCGCTTCGTGTGACCACAACGTTATTGTTCAAAACTTTTTCAATAATCATCTTTTCCCCTCTTTGTCACACAAAAGAAAAAAACCATGACTCCAGCAGGTATTTGTCCCCCGGAATCATGGTCACGCCTGCATAATCAGTTACGCCCATTTAGATTAGTATAGCATAGCGTTTCTGGAAAGGCAATGTGCAACATTCACTAATTCCAAACCGAAAATCTGATCAAGTCGCCATTTTTTCAAACCGTTACGCATGCGTTTTGATAAAGTGCTCGATCTGTTCGCCAACCTGCTCGACCTCCCATTTGAGGTCGTTCGCGGACATGCGCTCGGCGCCGTGACCGAGAATGATCACCTGTTCGAGCGCATCTGAGGTTGCAACTTTGACACGGTGCGCGCGTGATAGATCATACGATGCTTTTTCGATGTACATATCCGCGGTTTCGGCCTCTTTGGTGTATACCACATGCAGACCGGCCCGCTGCTCAATCGAACCCGGATTGCCCTTTACGCGGTAGGCATCAAACACAAGAATCACTCGGCATTTTTTGATACCGCGGTAGTTGCCGAGAATGTTCACCAGCGCCTCACGCGCCGCGCTCAGGTCGTCCTTCGCAATGTCGGCCAGTTCGTCCCACGCGAAAATAATGTTGTAGCCGTCCACAAGCAGATAATCGTCCGGCCGCACCCGCGACATATGCTGCCGGTCGAGTTCTTCGCCGCGCTTTCGACTCTGCCGGAAAGCGTCCAGCCCGCGGTTTTTAATCGGCCCGTAGGTGCGGACGAAGATTTCTTCCAGTTCCTTATCGTTTTCCAGTCCCAGCCCGCGGCGGATGACCCGCTGCGGGCGATCTGGTTCCGGTTCTTCCGCGACCAGCCGCAGACCGGAGTTCACATGCGCGTGTTCCGGCACTTCATCCCACTTGACGGTATAACCCGCGCCGTGCGCACAGAATACTGAATCGGGCGTGTTGTCCAGATCGTGCGCGCAGTCGTATCCCATCGCGGCGATTACCACGTCCGGGTTGTGACAGGGCGCGTAGCCGTCCACCGTGCACGAAAGCTGGCCGCGTCCTTTGGTATATGCCGTCACCTCGGTCCAGTAGCCGCGCAGTGCGGCAACCGGTGCGGTACCGGTGAGCACAGCAAACTCCCCCTCGGTTTCGGGCGAATCAAACGTGCCGTCCATGCGCTGAATATCGGTCATCGCACGACCGATGGTTTCCTGCGGTACAGACAGCCGGAAGGCATAATACGGCTCCAGCAGGATGCTTTCGGCCTGCATCAGGCCCTGCCGCACCGCGCGGTAAGTCGCCTGCCGGAAGTCACCGCCCTCGGTGTGCTTGAGATGGGCGCGTCCGGCGAGCAGCGTGACTTTCAGGTCGGTCACTGCCGAACCGGTCAGCACACCGATATGCGTTTTTTCCTCCAAATGGGTCAGAATCAGCCGCTGCCAGTTGAGATCGAGCACATCAGTGCTGCACGCGGATGCGAATTGCAGTCCGCTGCCCCTCTCGCCTGGCTCGAGCAGCAGATGCACCTCGGCATAATGCCGGAGCGGCTCAAAATGGCCGATGCCAATGACCGGCGCGGCGATGGTTTCTTTGTAAACAATATTTCCCTCGTCAAAGGACACATCCATCCCGAACCGTTTCGCGATGAGATGGGTCAGCACCTCAAGCTGTACCTCGCCCATGAGCTGCACGTGAATCTCTCCCAGCGTCTCGTTCCAGACCACGCGCAGCAGCGGATCCTCTTCCTCCAACATGCGCAGGTTTTTCAACAGACTGTGAATATCACAGACGTCCGGCGGCAACACCCGATAGGTCAGGACCGGTTCGAGCACTGGTGCCTGCGATGCAGATTCCGCGCCCAGCGCATCGCCCGGGGCGGTCTGTGTCAGACCGGTCACTGCACAGATGGTGCCGGCTTCCACTTCTTCCGCGGTCGTGAATTTCGCGCCCGAGTAAATGCGGATCTGGTTGACCTTTTCCTGCCAGCCCGACGCACCCGTCAGCAGGGCTTTCACTTTCATTCGGCCGCCTGTAATTTTCAGATGGGTCAGGCGGTTGCCTTGCTCATCGCGCGAAATTTTGAACACCCTCGCTGCAAACTCCGCCGGATATGCCGGCGCACGGCAGTACGCCGCAAGGCCGTCCAGAAATTCCTGCACGCCATCGAGGGCGAGCGCCGAACCAAAATAGCATGGGAACACCTTCCGCGCGGCAATCAGTGCCGCGATATCGTCCGTACCGATGGGTGTACCATTCAGATACTGTTCGAGCAGGGGTTCGTCCTGCATGGCGATATTTTCCTGTAAGACATCCGCAGCAGCGCTAAAATCGATGCAGCCCTCACTCAGCCGTTTTTTCAGCTCCGCTAGCAGAGATTCCCGGTCGGTACCCGCGAGGTCCATCTTGTTGATGAACAGAAATACCGGAATATGGTGCCGCGTGAGCAGCCGCCACAGTGTTTGCGTATGGCCCTGCACGCCGTCGGTACCGCTGATGACCAGAATCGCTGCGTCGAGCACTTGCAGTGTGCGTTCCATCTCCGCCGAAAAATCCACATGGCCGGGCGTATCGAGCAGTGTCACTTCGGTATCACCAAGCGGCATGACCGCCTGCTTGGAGAAAATCGTGATGCCGCGTGTGCGTTCCAGCGCGTATGTATCTAAAAATGCGTCACCATGGTCCACGCGGCCAAACCTGCGTACCACGCCGCTGCGGTACAGCATTCCTTCTGAGAGCGTGGTTTTTCCCGCGTCCACATGGGCCAATACACCTATACAACAGTGCTTCATAATGCAAAATACTCTCTCATGATAGACTTATAAACCTTCCTAAGCGTGGATATAGATGTATTTCGATACTGTCCGGCCTTTCTGGACTCCGGTAGTATGTAATCTTCTCCATCAGCAATTTCCACAAGCGGTTTTTTTCCTCTGCCGTCATCCGGTTATAGTAGACCAGAATATGTGCCGTTGTCGGCAGGAAAATTTCTCTCGCCTGCTCATATTCGTTTTTATTATGGCAGATTTCCTCTAATTCTTCAATGCTTGACTGAAACTCTTTTATATCCTTTTTATGAAGATCCCTTCCGGGATCTTGAAGAGTAAAAAAGTAACGCCAATGCGGTTGGCGTTACTTTTTATGCGCCTTTAGGCGCTGCTGGTATGATGCCCTTATAGGGCTATTATTCATACCACATCCTTTGGGCGTGGTTATGATTAGGGAAACATCAATCGGCGTATGGCCGGATGATGTAGCTGGCTTCAAAGATGCCGCCTGCGGGCAGTAGATTACTCCATTCGCGTTCGGCCAGTTCGCCGGCAAAGCCTTCTGCATCGCAGCGGCCATACCACGGCTCAATGCAGACAAACGGTGCATGCTTGCCGACCGGCGACCACACGCCGAACAGCGGGGCATCAAACGTGACAGTCAGATAAGGCTTTTTGTTAGGCATGCACAGCGAAACGCTGTGTGCCTGATTTCCCTCGATGACCAGCGCATCATGATCGAACAGGTGCGCATCGATGGGAAGATAACCGTCCTCGAGTGGGAGCGGGACGCGTTCCGGCTGGGCAAGTCCTTGCGCGTTAATCTGCGTGACCGACAGCGCGGGCGCGTCAAAGTGCAGGAAATACCGTTCCTGCGCATCGTCCGGAACGAGCGGGCAGACAAAAGCCGGATGACCGCCGATTGAGAACGGAAGCGGCACATCTGCCGGGTTTTTGACTCGCCAGAGCACGCGCAGCGCGTCATCTTCCAGCCGATAGCCCAGTTCCAGTCGAAAAGCATAGGGGTATTTTTCCAGCGTCTCCTCGTCCGAATCCAACGAGAACCACAGTTCGGTATCGGTCTGGGACAGCAGCGAAAACTCCATGTCGCGCGCAAAACCGTGCTGGGTCATCGGGAAGGTGTGTTCTTCGGTGCGGAAGGTCAGGCCGTTAGTCTTGCCGACAAAGGGGAACAGCACCGGCGAAACGCGGCCCCAGTACGCCGGATCACCCGACCACATGTATTCGGTGTTTTTGTTGTCTTTCAGGGAGCGCAGCTCGGCACCGTGTGATGCTGTGGTGATGTGAATCTTTTTGTTTCCCAATGTATAAACTGCCATATGCGTTCCTCCAGTCATGGCCCGAAAAACCGGGCACCGTTTGTTCCCATTATAAAACAAAACCGGAAACACGCAAACCGGAAAACCGCAAAAGATGCGCTTTTGTTAGAGATGCACAAACCGGATCGGGCCGACTTTGGTGAATCAGCGAAATTTGCGAATGCCGGTTGACAGGGCGGCTGGGCCGGTGTTATAGTGAAGACAACGGAAGGGAATCGGCCCGGTCGGGCGGTGCACTTCCTCCACAGCAACTGAATACCCGGATTGTTACTGGTAAGGCAGGCAAAACCAAATTTTCAAACGCACAAAGATCGCGGTTTGTAAATTTGGTTTTTTTATTTTTCAGAAAGATTGAAATGGGAAAGGATGAATCAAGGTGGCAGGTATTTTTGGCCTCTTTAAGAAAAAAATGTTCGCCCTCGCGGCACCCATGAAAGGGGAATGTGTACCGCTCAGCCAGGTGCCGGATCCGACCTTTGCGGATGGTCTGGTCGGAAAGGGCGCCGCAATTATTCCGGCGGACGGCAAGGTGTACGCACCTGCAGACGGTGAAATCACCATGGCATTCCAGACCGGGCATGCGGTGGCGATGACGACCGCGGACGGCATCGAGGTGCTGATTCATATTGGTCTGGAAACCGTTTCGCTCGAGGGCGCGCCGTTTACCGTGCATGTGGTCGATGGGCAGAAGGTGAAAAAGGGTGATCTGCTGATTGAGGCCGATCTGGACGCCATCCGCGCAGCCGGACGGGAAACGATTACCCCCATGGTGGTGTGCAACGCGGACGCATATGCGTCGGTGGACAGCAGCACCGGCCGCACCGTGCAGCCGGGCGATGAGATCATCACCGTCAAGCCATAAGCTTCTTTTCAGGTGCGGCGCAGCCGCAGCTGTAAGATAATGATCAGGAAAACGGGAAGAAAGGGGAGAAAAAGCGGAGAAAAGCGGAGGAAATCACATTGGGCGGACGGCGCGGCGGCGCTGTCTGGAAATGGAAGGAACCCCGGCGGAGATACGCTGGGGGACAAGGTGAGAAAGGGGTTATTTCTTATGATGAAATTTTTGCAGAAGCTTGGCAAATCCCTGATGCTGCCGGTTGCGGCTCTGCCGATCTGCGGTATTTTGATGGGTCTTGGTTATGCTTTGGCTCCGGGCGTTATGGGTGTGCCGGGCGCGGCCACCAGCGGCGCAATGTATACCATCGGCTTCCTGCTGATTAAGGCAGGCGGCGCACTGATTGACAATATGGCATGGCTGTTCGTCATCGGCGTGGCGGTCGGCCTGTCGGATGACCGCGACGGCACTTCGGCGCTGGCCGGTCTGGTTTCCTGGCTGATGATTACCAATCTGCTTTCGACCGGCGTGGTTACGACCATTATGCCCGCTGTTGCGGATGACGCGGTCAAGAGCCTTGCGTTCGGCAAGATTCAGAATGTATTCATCGCCATCATCGCGGGTATCATCGGCTCGACCTGCTACAATAAGTTCAAGGGTGCGCAGCTGCCCGACTGGCTGGCGTTCTTCAGCGGTAAGCGCTGCGTTGCCATTGTCACCGGTCTGGTGTCCATCGCGGCTTCGGTTGTCCTGCTGTTCGTTTGGCCGATTATTTTCGGCGCACTGGTTGCCGTTGGTCAGGCGATCGTCGGCATGGGCGGCATCGGCGCAGGTATCTATGCGTTCCTCAACCGTCTGCTGATCCCCACCGGTCTGCATCACGCGCTCAATAACGTATTCTGGTTCGATACCATCGGTCTCGGTGACCTGTCTCACTTCTGGGCGGGCGACGTTACCGGTCAGAACGGCGTTACCTGGAGCCTCGGCATGTACATGTCCGGTTTCTTCCCCTGCATGATGTTCGGTATCGCGGGTGCTGCGCTGGCTATGGTGCACACCGCCAAGAACAAGAAGGCTGCAATCGGTCTGGTTCTGTCCGCTGCCATCTGTGCATTCATCTGCGGCGTTACCGAGCCGTTTGAGTTCGGCTTCATGTTCCTCGCGTTCCCGCTGTATGTCGTTTATGCGCTGCTGTACGGTATCTTCACCGTCATTACCTATTATGTCGGCTTCCGCGGCGGCTTCTGCTTCTCGGCCGGCGCAACCGACCTAGTATTCTCGTCGTTCCTGCCTGCGGCAAACAACACCTGGATGATTATCCCGCTTGGCATTGCAGCGTTTGCGGTATTCTATGTGGTATTCCGCTTCGCCATCGTAAAGTGGGATCTGAAGACCCCAGGCCGCGAGGATGAGGACGATGCCGACGACAGCAAGGCGGTTCTCGCAAACGACAACTTCACCGTAGTAGCGGCCACCATTCTGGAAGGCCTCGGCGGCAAGGACAACATCGTTTCGCTCGACAACTGCATCACCCGTCTGCGTTTGGAAATCAAGGACTATACTGCGGTGGATGAGAAGAAGATCAAATCCGCTGGTGTTGCGGGCGTCATCCGTCCGTCTCAGAAGGCGGTACAGGTCATCGTCGGCACGAAGGTGCAGTTTGTCGCGGACGAGATGCACAAGATGCTTTAAACTCTGCGGATGATCTCCCGCAACCCGCCTGATCAAAACGGTTCGGGAGCTCTCAAAAGAGCTCCCGATTCTTTTTTCACGCATCCGTACATAATTAAAAAGGAAAGGAATATCATTATGAAGATCATTCGCGCAAAGGATTACAACGACATGAGCCGCAAGGCGGCCAACATCATTTCGGCGCAGGTTATCCTGAAGCCGGATTCGGTACTTGGCCTTGCAACCGGTTCATCGCCGATTGGTATTTACGATCAGCTTGTAAAATGGTACAACAAAGGTGATGTGGACTTCTCTGAGATTACGACCGTCAACCTCGATGAATATTATGGTCTGTCTCCCGAGGACGAACAGAGCTATCACTACTTTATGTATTCGCATTTCTTCAATCATATCAACATCAATCCCGCACGCATCAACCTGCCGGATGGCACCGAGCCGGATACCGAAAAGGAATGCGCGCGGTATGATGCGCTGCTGAAGAGCCTTGGCGGCGTAGATATGCAGCTGCTGGGCATTGGCCGCAACGGACACATCGGCTTCAACGAACCGGGCGACTGTTTCGCCAAGGGCACCCATTGCGTCGATCTTGCGGAATCGACGATTGAAGCAAACAAGCGCTTTTTCGCCAGCGCGGATGATGTACCGCGCCGCGCGTACTCGATGGGCATTCATACGATTATGACCGCGAAAAAGGTCATCGTGGTAGCGAGCGGGGAGGACAAGGCATGGGCAATTAAGGAATCGTGCTTCGGCCCGGTTACGCCGCAGGTGCCCGGTTCCATTCTTCAGCTTCATAACGATGCGATTGTCATTGCGGACGAGGCTGCGCTGTCCCTGTTGTAAGGAGGAAGCGGCATGATTGTACAGAGCACACGGGTTTGGATTGGCGGGCAGTTCCTGCCGTGCCAGCTCGTGTTGGAGGACGGCAAAATCGAACGCATTCTGCCCCACGGCACGCGCCCGGCGGACGAGGATTACGGAGATACGCGCATCGTGCCCGGTTTCATAGATGTGCATACCCACGGTGCGTACGGCTACGACACCAACGACGCCCAGCCGGACGGTCTGCGGCACTGGATGCGTTCTATCCCGGAGGAGGGTGTAACCGCCATTCTGCCAACCACCGTGACCCAGCTTCCTGAGGTGCTGGAGCCTGCGGTGCGCAGCGTTGCGCAGGTCGTGCGCGAAGGCTATGAGGGCGCGGAGATTCTGGGCATTCATTTTGAAGGCCCGTACCTGAGCATGGAGCGCAAAGGTGCCCAGCCGCCCGAGGCGATTGTACCCGCATCGGTCGAGCAGTTTCAGAAATACCAGCAGGCAGCGGAGGGCCTGATCCGGTATATTACGCTGGCCCCGGAGGAGGACGCCGATCTGGCGCTGACGCGCTATTGCAGCAGCCACGGCGTGGTGGTCAGCATGGGGCATTCATCGGCAAGCTACGACTGCGTGATGGAGGCGGTGGCGAACGGTGCGCGGTCGATGACCCATGTGCACAACGGCATGCCGCCTTACCACCATCGGGAGCCGGGACTCGTCGGCGCGGCGCTGCGGCTGCACGGCGTATACGGGGAGATCATTGGAGATGGCTGTCACACCCACGTGACAGTTTTGAATAATTTCTTTTCCGCCAAAGGGCGGGACGATGCTATCTTAATCACTGATTCGCTGCGGGTAAAATACTGCCCGCCCGGCGGTGAATATGAGCTGGGGGGACATCCGATCGTAGTGGGCACGGACGGATTGGCCCGGCTCAAAGGCACAGATACCATTGCGGGAAGTACACTGCGTATGAACCGCGGCCTGCAAATCCTGGTGGAGCAGGCGCTGGTACCGTTCGATGCAGCGCTGAATGCCTGCACGATCAATCCGGCGCGCTGCCTGCGCGTGGACGATCGCAAAGGCAAGCTGTGCGCGGGGTATGATGCCGACCTTGTTGTGCTGGACGAGGACTACGGCGTGCGGCAGACCTACTGCTGCGGGAAACCGATGCTCTAAGGGGAAAAGCGATGCGGAAAAGCATCGCTTTTTTCATACCTATATATAAGGAAAGGGCGCAGCGAAGCGGCTTGTTTTTCCAGAGATGACATGCTATAATAAGAACGCAAATTCTGCGCCGGAGGCGGCCGTTTACGGGAGTGCGGCGCTCCGGTTTGTTCCACAGCGCATCAATGAATATTCGGAGGTATGTAGAATGGATAAGAAGAAGATTGCCGGCGAAAAGGCTGCGGAGTATGTCAAGGACGGTATGACCCTGGGTCTCGGCACCGGTTCCACCGCGTTCCACGCAGTCAATGCAGTTGGCGAGCTGGTCAAGAAGGGCATGAAGCTGCAGGCGGTTCCGACTTCCAAGGCAACCGAGGCACAGGCACGTGAGCTGGGCATCCCGCTGCTGACCATCGATGAGGTGGATCATATTGATCTGGCCATCGACGGCGTGGATGAGATCGATCCGCAGTTCAACGCGATCAAGGGCGGCGGCGGTGCGCTGTACCGCGAGAAGGTTGTTGCGACGCTGGCTGATGAGGTCATCTGGATTATGGACGACTCCAAGCTGGTCGAGCACATCGGCGCGTTCCATCTGCCGGTTGAGATTGCGCAGTACGGCGCAAAGCAGGCTATGGCACAGATGGAGAAGTATGGTTTCAATCCGGTGCTCCGCGTGCGTGACGGCAAGACCTTTGTGACCGACAACGGCAACTACATCGCTGACCTGCATTTGGGCGCCGGCTTTGACATCGCGGACGTTTACAGCAAGCTGAGCGGCATGCTGGGCGTGCTGGAGCACGGCCTGTTCCTGAACATGTGCAAGCGCATCATTGTCGGTACCGACGAAGGCGCGAAGGTTACCGAGAATCCGGCTAAGTAAAATCGCTGAAAAACAGAAAACAGGATTGACACAGGACGAAAACTGTGGTAATCTATTCAAAGCCGCATCAAGCAGGGTCAAAGGAAGTGTGCCCAAAGTGTGGCAACACCCGCAAGAGCGTGACTCTAAAAACGAAAGAGAGGTGCTACCGAGCATGTATGCAATTCTGGTAACTGGTGGCAAGCAGTACAAGGTATCTGAGGGCGATGTAATCTACGTGGAGAAGCTTGGCGTAGAGGACGGCGCGACCGTAACCTTCGATCAGGTTCTGGCAGTCGGCGACGGCGCAGAGCTGAAGGTTGGCGCTCCCTATGTTGAGGGCGCTACCGTAACCGCTACCGCGGACAAGACCGGCAAGCAGAAGAAGATCAACATCTTCAAGATGAAGCCGAAGAAGGGCTACCGTCGTCGTCAGGGCCATCGTCAGCCCTACACCAAGGTAACCATCAGCGCGATCAACGCCTAATGACTCGCGTTACGTTTTCCCTGTCGCATGACCGCAAAATTACGTCGGTCGATCTCCTCGGGCACGCGGGCTACGCGGACGAGGGAGAGGACATTGTCTGTGCGGCAATTACAAGCGCGGTGCAGCTGACCCATGCGCTGCTGTACGATGTACGGCGGGTCGCGGTGGATACGCTCATTGAGGACGAAGGCGCGCATATCCGTATGACCCTTCCCGCGCATGAGCTGGACGCGGGGCAGGACGGTATGAAAGCACTCCGTATCTTCTATACCGAGCTTGCAGCTCAATATCCTGAATTCATCAACGTAATGGAGGTGCAAAACGATGCTTAAGATTAGCTTGCAGTTTTTTGCTCATAAGAAGGGCGTTGGCTCGACCAAGAACGGCCGTGACTCCGAGGCAAAGCGCCTTGGCGTAAAGCGTGCGGACGGTCAGGTAGTTCCGGCTGGCAACATCCTGGTTCGTCAGCGTGGTACCAAGATTCATCCGGGTACCAACGTAGGCCGCGGTTCCGATGATACCCTCTTTGCAAAGGTTTCCGGCGTAGTTCGTTTCGAGCGCGTTGGCAAGGACCGTAAGAAGGTTTCTGTTTACCCGCAGTAATTATGAGTTTATCGAAATCCCAGACAGCCGTCTGGGATTTTGTTTTCTGTACAGAATATTGGAAAAGGAGGCGAAACATCGATGTTTATTGATATTGCAAAGATCAAGATCGTGTCCGGCCGGGGCGGCGACGGCAAGGTGGGCTTCCACCGCGAAAAATACGTCGCGTCCGGCGGCCCGGATGGCGGCGACGGCGGCCGCGGCGGGTCGGTGGTCTTTCAGGTGGATGACAACCTGTCCACGCTGCTCGATTTCCGCTACAAGAAAAAATACGTGGCTCCGAACGGCGAAAACGGCATGGGCAAGCGCATGAAGGGCAAGGACGGTAAGGATTTGGTCATCCGCGTGCCGCGCGGCACGATCATCCGTGACCAGAAAACCGGACAGGTCATCAAGGATATGTCGGATGATGAACCGTTCATTGCGGCAAAGGGCGGCAACGGCGGCTGGGGCAACACCCATTTCGCAACGCCGACCCGTCAGGCGCCGCGCTTCGCCAAGCCCGGTCTGCCGGGCGTGGAGATGGACATTGTGCTCGAACTGAAGCTGCTGGCCGATGTCGGTCTGGTCGGCTTCCCGAACGTCGGCAAATCCACCCTGCTTTCCATGGTTTCGGCTGCGCGTCCCAAGATCGCAAACTACCACTTCACCACCCTGATTCCGAATCTTGGCGTGGTGCGCGTGGGCGAAGAGCAAAGCTTTGTCATGGCGGACATCCCGGGCATCATCGAGGGCGCAAGCGAAGGCGCGGGCCTTGGCCACGATTTTCTGCGTCATATCGACCGCTGCCGCCTGCTGCTGCATCTGGTGGACGTATCGGGCAGCGAGGGCCGCGACCCGATTGAAGACATTGAGACCATCAACGCAGAACTCGCCGGATACAGTGAGTTTCTGGCGGCGCGCCCGCAGATTCTGGTGGCGAACAAAACCGACCTGCTGGGCGATGACCGTGCGCCGGTTGAGCGCCTGAAGGCCTATGCCGAGGAAAAAGGCTTTGATTTCCTTGAGCTGTCCGCCGCGACCAATCAGGGCGTGCATGAGCTGGTCATGAAGACCTGGGAAGCGCTGCAGGAGCTGCCGCCGGTGTTCATCTATGAGCCGGAGTATGTTCCGGAGGAAGCCGAAGTCACCGAGCGCGACATTACGATTGAAAAGGTCGAGGATTACTATGTAGTTGGCGGCGCATGGATCGACAAGCTCATGGGCAGTGTCAACACCGACGACTACGAATCCCGCCAGTATATGGACCGTATGCTCAAAAACGCGGGCGTTTATGACCGTCTGGAGCAGATGGGCGTGCAGGAAGGCGACTTTGTTGTGATCGGCGATATGGAATTCGAGTACGTCCACTAAACGGAGGGAACCGGCATGGCACAGGTTTTTTCGGTGCTGGGCATTGCCTGCGCGGTGTGCGTGGTCGTTCTGTCGCTCGGCATGCACTGGTATGTCAAAAAGCGGGCGGATGTCGAACCCGAACGCGCCGGACAGGTTGTGCTGCGCGGTTCGCTTGTGCGCACGCTGCTGTGCGTGCTGGCCGCTGCGTTCTTCCTGCTTTCCAGCGTGATATAAAAGAAAAAGGCTGCCGAAAAGGCAGCCTTTTGTGTGTCAGCAGTTGTCCACATCGATAATCATTTTGCGGCAGTAATTGCAGAAATATGTACTCGTTTCCGCCTTCTGCATGGGCAGCTTGGTGCCGATGCGCAGCCCTCCGGCCGCCCACAGACCGAACAGCATTTTTTTGTTGTCCGGCAGCCAGCGCAGCTGATGCTGATCCCCCAGCAGCTTACCGTGCAGCATGACCTTGTCACAATACGGACAATTCATAAAATCCCTCCTTTTTCTCCTATTTTCACCGCGAATGCGGAAGAAACAGCATGCTTATTTGGAATAGTAAGGGGTTTTGCGGAAAGACCCTCCGCCGGTGCGCAGCGCAGGCGCAGGAAACGCAAGGGCATACAGGTCGTCGGCCAGCTCGTCCCGCGCAAGAGCGGGCTGATACTGTTCCGGCAGACTGCGTGCGGCGACTGGTTTGACAATCACCGGCAGAGAACAGGTTGTTTTCATATGGCGCAGAATCTCGCGGCCGTGCTCCCCGATGGCAAGCACGCGCACATATTCCGCCTCGGGCGGGATGCGGTGCGGCAGGTCGAGCCATGCGCGCAGCAGTGTGCGGCGCACCCGCGCGAGCGGATATCGACGAGTTTGAGCGGCAGCACAGATGGCATCAAAGGTGACGTTGTCGCGGATGGCGTCCGCGAGGCGATTTTCCAAACCATCCTCACCGCCA
This sequence comes from Butyricicoccus sp., assembly GCA_051868095.1. Taxonomy (GTDB): domain Bacteria; phylum Bacillota; class Clostridia; order Oscillospirales; family Butyricicoccaceae; genus Butyricicoccus_B. Next base: position 17,454 of record JBJDZO010000018.1, read on the forward strand.
AAATATCGGGCGAGGGATTCGGGCGTGAGCCGCCGCAGATGAGCGACCAGCGCGGCGTCAACCGCACCGCGCACGACCGGAGCCGCACCTGCGAGGACGTCCTGTTCCAGCACGGCAAACGATGCTTCCGGCATCAGCGGACGGCAGGCTTCGAGGTTTCCCGCCGCGAGCAGGCCGCGCAGATAGGACGCGGACGGCAGACCATCCGGCGTGTCGGCGCTGTCGTGCGCACCGCCGATGCGTTCGACCGCAATCGGTTCGATGGCGCTGCGCAGGGTGCGCAGGGCGGACAGATATTCCACCGCAAGGGTGTTGTTCGGGGAGGCGAGCAGTGCGCCTGCTTCCGGATCGGCGGCAGACACCGCCTGCTGCATGGCTGCCGCGTAGGACAGCCCGGCAGCCAGCCCTTGCCGGAGGGCTTCATTGCCCTCGGACTGAGACAGCGCGGCCGCGCGCCGGAGAAGCGTCAGATCGGCATGCTCGGCGCCGAATGACAGATGGGTGATGCAGCCAAGCGCATTCAGCAGTGAGACCGCACCCCACGCAAACCCGGCTGCCGACCAGAGACAGGCCGAAAGCGGCAATTCGAGCACCAGATCGGCCCCGCAGCGAACGGCAGCTTGGGCACGCCGGTATTTTTCCAGAATGGCGAGATCGCCGCGCTGGACATAATTCCCGCTCATCGCGCACACGATGGCAGTCCCCGCGCCGAGCTGGCGGCGGGTTTCCGCAAGATGTCTTGCATGTCCGTTGTGGAAAGGATTGTATTCTGCAACGATCCCACAAATTTTCATAGTTCCTCCGAAAAAATGGCGAATAGCAGTTGTGCAAATCAGGTATTTCGTGTACAATATGTATGTGTATATTGTTATTGTACTCTTTTTTGCGGCCTCCTGCAATTGCATCCGCAGAATCCCGCAAAAAATCGAAATTGTTAAAAGGGAGTTTTGAGGAATGAAAGTATTGGTCATCAATGCGGGCAGTTCTTCGCTGAAGTACCAGCTCATTGACATGGACAGCGCAGCCGTTATGGCAAAGGGTCTGTGTGAGCGTATCGGCATCGACGGCAAGCTGACCCATCAGGGCAACAAGAGCGACGAGAAGTACAAGGCAGACGTTGCAATGTCCACGCATTCTGATGCAATTAAGGCAGTTATCGACATCCTGCTCGATAAGGAGTGGGGCGTTATCTCCGATATGTCCGAGATCGACGCAGTCGGCCACCGCGTTGTACACGGCGGCGAGTTCTTTGCGGACTCTGTCCTGATTACCGACAAGGTCATTCAGGCGATCGAGGCATGCATTCCGCTGGCACCTCTGCATAACCCGCCCAACCTCATCGGCATCAACGCATGTAAGGAAGTTATGGGCGACGTTCCGATGGTTGCTGTATTCGATACTGCGTTCCATCAGTCCATGCCGTCTAAGAGCTACATGTACGCGGTTCCGTATGAGTACTATCAGAAGTACAAGATCCGTCGTTACGGTTTCCACGGCACCTCTCATAAGTACGTTTCCCAGCAGGCTGCTGAGATGCTCGGCCGTCCGCTCGAGAGCCTCAAGCTGATCACCTGCCATCTGGGCAACGGTTCTTCCATCGCTGCAATCGACTGCGGCAAGTCGGTCGATACCTCGATGGGCTTCACCCCGATCGACGGTCTGCCGATGGGTACCCGCTGCGGCAACATTGACCCGTCCATCATCGAGTTCCTGTCCGAGCACGAGAACCTGAGCGCGGCTGAGGTCATCAATGTCCTCAACAAGAAGTCCGGTATGCTGGGTATTTCGGGCGTTTCCTCTGACTTCCGCGATCTCGACACCGCGATCAACGAGGGCAACAACCGTGCTGCTCTGGCAAAGGACATGTTCAACCTGTCGGTTAAGAAAATCATCGGTTCCTACATCGCGGAGATGGGCGGCGTAGACGCCATCATCTTCACCGCTGGCGTTGGTGAGAACGACCGCAGCGTGCGCTGGGACGTTTGCGAGCACATGGAGTATCTGGGCATCAAGATCGACCCGGAGAAGAACAAGTACCGCGGCCGTCAGATGGATATCTCCATTGACTATGCGCGTGTTCGCGTTCTGGTTATCCCGACCAACGAAGAGCTGGTTATCGCACAGGATACCGAGCGTCTGGTCAAGGAAGCACAGGCAAAGTAAATTTTCGAAAAGAAAGCGGATTGGCCGTTTGGTCAATCCGCTTTTTTGCGTCAGGCCGCGTCGGAAGCCTCCCGCAGCTTGAAATAAAAGCTGCACGCCCAGATGCCGGCCAGGCCGACGATGCCGTACAGGATGCGGCTGATGACCGAGCCCTGTCCGCCGAACAGGAAGCCGATCAGGTCCAGCCCTGTGATACTGAGCACGCCCCAGTTGAGCGCGCCGATGATGACCAGTGTGAGTACGAGACGATTCATGGTTCTCACCCCTTTTCCGGTGTTAGTTTGTACCGAAGCAGGGCCAAATATACGACAGGATTTTTACAAATGCACAATGTTTTTTGCGCCTGTGTCTGTGCTATAATAAGGAGAAACTAGAGCAGCGCCGCGCAGCCGTGCGGCCGGGGAGGAACACTATGCTGATTGATTTACATATGCATTCACGGTTTTCGTTCGATGCGCAGCAGGATTCGGTGCAGGAAATCGCCGCGGCATCGATTGCGCGCGGCCTGTCTACCATCGTGATTTCCGATCATAAGGACTATTTCTGGAAGCAGCCGCCCATGGAGCTGGATATTGCGGGCGTGCAGGCTGAGATTGACGCGGCGCGTGCGCAGTACGGCGGCGAAATTGAGATTCTGAAGGGCATCGAGCTGGGCGAGCCGAATGCCGACCCGGCGGCCATGGAGCTGCTGGAAGCCTATCCGTTTGACACGGTCATCGGTTCGCTGCACGCCATGCCGAATGACATCGATTTTTATGATATGGATTACGACCATCTCGATCAGGAGCAGCTTTTGCGTGATTATCTGGTCGAGGCGCGCAAAATGGCCGAGCATGGCGGATTTGATGTGTTCGCGCATCTGGATTACCCGCTGCGCGTCATGAAACGCGATTATAATCACCCGTCTTTTGAAAATTACATGGAGTGGGTGACGCCGGTGCTCCGTGCCATTATCGACCATGAGCTGTCGTTTGAAATCAACGCCGCCGGACTGTTCTCCTGGATGAAGCACGTCGGCCCGGAGGATTTTGTGCTCGAGGAATACCGCCGTCTGGGCGGCACTATGATTTCGATCGGTTCGGATTCCCATGCCGCCGCTTCGGTCGGCCGGGGGATTGAGCAGTGCATCGAGCACGCCAAAAAACACGGGTTCCATGAGGTTATGGTGTACCGGAACCGCCGCCCGGAAGCGGTGGCGATCTGAGGAAAAAGAGGATAGAAACGATGAGAAAAGAGATTACGCTGCAAGCGCATGCCAAGATCAATTTGACGCTGGACGTGACCGGAAAGCTGCCGAACGGCTACCATACGGTCAAAATGATCATGCAGACCATCGGCCTGCACGACGACGTGACCGTGACACGCGGCACCGGCGAAGGGATTTCCCTGACCTGCAACCTGCGTTTTCTGCCGACCGATGACAGCAATCTGGCGGTGCGTGCGGCCAAGCTGTTCTTTGAGGAGACCGGCGCACCGTGCGACGGTGTGCGCATTGCGATGGAAAAGCGCATCCCGGTTGCGGCTGGGCTGGCAGGCGGCTCGACCAATGCGGCGGCTGTGCTGCGTGCGCTGAATACGCTGTATGAAACCGGACTTTCGGTGGATGAGTTGTGTGAAATCGGCCTGAAAATCGGTGCGGATGTGCCGTATTGCATCCGCGGCGGCTCGATGCTGGCCGAGGGCATCGGGGAAGTGCTCAGTCCGCTGCCCTCTATGCTGGATTGTCATGTGGTCGTGTGCAAGCCGCCGTTTTCGGTCATTACGGCCAAGGTTTACGCCCGGATGAATGGCGGAAATCTGCCGGTGCGCCCGGACACAAACGGCATGATTGCGGCACTGGAAACCGGGGACTACTTCGGCATCTGCCATCGCTTGTTCAACGTTATGGAGGAAGTCACGGGCGGCGATTATGCCGAAATCGGCGAGATCGAAAACACGCTGCTTGACGCGGGCGCGGACGGTGCGGTGATGAGCGGTTCGGGACCGACTCTGTTCGGTCTGTTCTCGGACGCGGATAAGGCCGCGTGTGCGATGGAACGGCTGAAGCCGCAGTACCCGGAAACCTTCCTGACCACAATTGTGCGCGAACCGAACAAAATTTAACCAGAAAATAGTATAAACCGCCGGGCTTCTGTCCATGCTTAGGATACAACATCCAAACAGGACGGAGGCCCTTTTTATGAAGCTTAGACGAATGGAATGCGCGGTGCTGCTGACACTCGCGTTGTTGTTTACATACGCGGCTGCGGCAAGCGCCGGACAGAACGCTATGGCACGCGGCCTGCTGCGGCTGCATGTGGTCGCTCATTCGGACACGCCGCACGATCAGGAAATCAAACTCATGGTGCGGGATACGGTGCTTGATTTCTGTGCGCCGCTGCTGGACGGCGCGGAAAACCGGGAAGAAGTGCGTGAGCGGCTGCTGCCGCAGATGCAGGCGCTGGCTGACTGCGCGGAACAAACGCTGCTCTCTGTGGGCGAGCGGCGCAGCGTGACCGTCAAACTGGCGGAGGAATACTACCCGACACGCGATTATGCAACATTTTCTCTGCCTGCGGGTGAGTATCTCGGCCTGCGCGTAACCATCGGGGAGGGCGCGGGGCGCAACTGGTGGTGCGTGGTGTTTCCGCCGCTGTGCAATGAGGCCGCGGCCGGGGAAACGGTCGAACCTGCGGCCGAAAACTTAGCGTCGCGGTATGCGCTGCGCTTCAAAGCGGCCGAAGCGGCCGGCTGGCTGCGGCATCGACTGTTTTCCTGAAAAGGGTTGAGTCGGGCGCGGGCTTGTGGTATGATTAAAAAAGACAAAAAATTCGAATCATACGGCAAGGAAGTGAAACTGTGTCAAAACAGAGCGAGAAGCTGGAAAAGTTTTTCTGGTTTTATCTCATTTTAAACCCGATTCTTGACATTGTGAGCGGCCTGTACATTCAGTTCGTCACCCATGGCGATGTGTACAGTTCGGCCAGCGTCGCACCGATCACGCCGTCGCTGGTGGTGCGCATGGCAGTGCTGCTCGTGATGATCGGCTATATTTTCCTCATCAAAGATTGGAAATCGGTCAAAATTGCCATTCCAATGGGCGTCGCGTGGGCGCTCAGCGTCGTGAGTGAATTTATCACCTTCGGCGGCATTTCGATTTTTATTGACGTACAGTATTTTGCCCGGTTTGCGTATAATGTTGCGGTCTTTTTCGTGTACTGCCGTCTGATGGAACGTGCGGATATGCCGCGCCGCGAGATCATTGAGAAAATCCATAAATATATCATGATTTCGCTGTTTCTGCTGACTGTCGTGATCGTGGTGCCGTATATTTTCGGCGCAGGGCATTATACCTATGCCGACCGTTTCGGCTATCGCGGCTTCCGCGGCTTCTATTACTCGGGCAACGATATCACCGGCGCGCTGATGATTCTGTTCCCGATTGGCTCGTGCTATTACCTGTCGATTGACCGCAAAAAGATCACACGCATGCAGCATGTATTCTGTGCGCTGCCGCTGGCCATGACCCTGCTGAGCATGCTCATGATCGGTACCAAAACCGCGTTCCTCGCGGTCGGCGTTTCGATTTTCGGCATTGCGGTTTATACGCTGGTGCAGCTTGTGCGCCGCGATGCGGAGCCGCTGAAGCGCGTATTGTGCATTGCCCTGATTTTTGTCATCCTGTTTGCGATGATTTCCGGACTGGCGACGCTGTTCAACGGTACCAGCATCGGCGAAACCCTCAAGGTCACGGTAGAAGGCTTCGAGTACGCGAAGAACGAATCTCCGGAAACGCTGATGTTCAGCGGCCGTCTGAAAAAGCTGGCGCCGCAGTGGGAGGACTACAAGAGCGGCGGCATCCTGACGATGCTGTTTGGCGTGGGCCGCGGCTCGCAGGTCGAGACCATTGAAATGGATCTGTGTGAAACCCTGATTTACTACGGTATTTTCGGTTTTATCGTCATGCTGTGGCTGTATATCAAGGAAGGCATCGGTTTTCTTGTTCGCTTTGTGA
>JBJDZO010000019.1:0-5551 GCA_051868095.1 Butyricicoccus sp.
GCGCCGAGCGGCCTGCCCCGTCAGGTATTGGTCAGCGAGATGTCTGACGCGGACAGAGAGGAAATCCGTCCGCAGGTCGAGGACTATTGTAAATTTTTCGGTGGAAATGCCGAAGAAATCCTGAACGAGCGCTTTTATGTATTGACGGCGAACCCGGAAGCGGGGTATAAACAATTATATACGTTTGAATAATAATAGTTTTTCGTTGGAGGTAGTTATGAGCACTTCGATCAGCGACGTTCTCGAATTCATGGAGGACAACGACGTCAAATTTATCCGCCTTGCGTTTTGCGATATTTTCGGTCACCAGAAGAACATTTCCATCATGCCGGGTGAGCTGATGCGCGCGTTTTCGGAAGGTATTTCATTTGACGCATCCGCGCTCACCGGCTTCATGAATGTGGAATCTTCCGATCTGCTGCTCTTCCCCGACCCGTCTACCCTGTCTGTTCTGCCCTGGCGGCCGTCCACCGGACGTGTGGTGCGCTTTTTCTGCGACATCCGCTACCCGGACGGCTCGCCCTTCGAGGGCGACGGCCGCCATCTGCTGCGCGAAGCGGTTGCGGCTGCCCGCGAAAAGGGTCTTTCCTGCATGTTCGGCACCGAATGCGAGTTTTATCTGTTCATGCTGGACGAAAACGGCCAGCCCACCCGTATCCCGCACGATCATGCCTCGTATTTTGACGTGGCGCCGCTCGATCACGCGGAAAATGTGCGCCGTCAGATCTGCCTGACGCTTGAAGAAATGGGCATTCAGCCCGAGGCCTCCCACCATGAACAAGGCCCGGGTCAGAACGAAATCGACTTCAAGTACTCGAACGCTTTGCAGGCAGCCGACAACATGATCACCTTTAAGTGGGTGGTCAAGACTATGGCGAGTTCGAGCGGTCTGTTTGCTTCCTTCCTGCCCAAGCCGCTCCCCGGCCAGCCCGGCAGCGGCATGCATATCAATCTTTCCTTGTTCCGGAACGGTGAAAACATCTTCCGCGACCCGCAGGTTGCGCATTCCAAGACCGCGGAAGCCTTTATCGCGGGTGTTCTGGCGCATGCACGTGAGATGAACCTGTTCTTCAACCCGCTTGTCAATTCCTACGAGCGTTTGGGCGAATTTGAAGCGCCGCGGTATATCACCTGGTCGCACCAGAACCGTTCGCCGCTTATCCGCATCCCGCTCGCGCACGGTCCGCACCGCCGCATGGAATACCGCGCATCCGACGGCACGGCCAACCCGTATCTGGCGTTTACCCTGCTGATCCGCGCCGGTCTGGAGGGCATCGAAAAGAAACTCGAACTGCCCTCCCCCTGCGATCTCAATCTGTTCACCGCGAGCGATGAAGAGCTTGCAGAGTATCAGGCGCTGCCCGGTTCGCTCGGCGAAGCCATCGAGGCCGCGCTTGACAGCGACTTTGTTCGTTCGGTTCTGCCGTCCCGCACCTTTGACAATTATCTTGCTGCCAAGCAGCAGGAATGCGAGCAGTACTCCCAGTACCGCGACGCACATTCCGCAGCCTACAAGCTCTATTTTGAGCGCTATTAAGAGGCTGCCGTGCAAGACATCCAAGAGAGGGGGAAGTGCTTGTGGAGCGTATTCTGATAGTTTCCGCAACCGAGAAAAGCGGCGTTACACTGAACCGCTTTATTGCGGACTGTGGTGTGCGCTGCCAGACCGCCTTTGCGCCGAACGGTGCAGAAGCGCGCCGCCACATCGCTTCGTCCGAATTTGACCTGATTTTTGTAAATGCACCTCTGCCCGATGAATTCGGCGTAGAGTTCAGCCAGTATGCCGCCGAACAGACCAGCGCGGGCGTCCTACTGCTGGTGAAAGCCGAAATTGCGGACGATGTGACCGCCAAGGTGGAGCGCGATGGTGTGCTGGTGCTGTCCAAGCCGCTCAGCCATGCCCTTTTGAGCCAGAGCATCCGCCTTGCGCATGCGCTGCACCAGCGTGTTGCCGCCTTGATGCGGGAAAACCGTAAGCTTCAGACGCGCATTGAGGACCTGCGTCTGGTCAGCCGCGCCAAGTGCGTGCTGATCGAATGCGGCATGACCGAACCCGATGCGCACGCCTATATTGAAAAACGCGCCATGGATACCCGTCAATCCAAACGCGATGTGGCGCGTGAGCTGCTTCAGCTACATGAAAATGATTCGAAATAATGCGGGCACAGACCCGAACTCCGCAGGTCAGCGTTTCTTTGAGGCGCTGTCCTTCGGCGTTTTCGGCAAAAACTGCCCGGAAAGGGAAACCGTATGACCAAATATATTTTTGTAACCGGTGGCGTAGTTTCCGGCCTCGGCAAGGGCATCACCGCCGCTTCGCTCGGCCGTCTGCTCAAGAGCCGCGGCCTGAAAGTAGCCGCCCAGAAGCTTGATCCCTATATCAACGTTGACCCCGGCACCATGAGCCCCTTCCAGCACGGCGAAGTGTTCGTCACCGAGGACGGCGCGGAAACCGACCTGGACCTTGGCCATTATGAGCGCTTCATCGATGAAGACCTGAACAAATACTCCAACCTGACCACCGGCAAAGTCTACTGGAACGTGCTCAACAAGGAGCGCGCGGGCGAATACCTCGGTGAGACTGTACAGGTCATCCCGCATATTACCGGGGAAATCAAATCGTTCATCTACTCGGTCGGCAAAAAGACCTCGGCCGACGTCGTCATCACCGAAATCGGCGGTACGACCGGCGATATTGAATCCCAGCCCTTCCTCGAAGCCATCCGTCAGGTAGCCGCAGAGGTTGGCCGCCGCAACTGCCTGTTCATTCATGTCACTCTCGTGCCCTTCATTTCCGGCTCGGACGAACCCAAGTCCAAGCCCACTCAGCACTCGGTCAAGGAGCTGCGCGGCATGGGCATTCAGCCGGATATCATCGTATGCCGCGTGGACCGTCCGCTGGACGAGGACGTAAAGGCCAAAATCTCGCTGTTCTGCAACGTCCGTCCAGACTGCGTCATCGAAAACCGTACCGTACCGGTGCTGTACCGCGCACCGCTCATGCTTGAGGAATGCCATCTGTCGGAAATCGTATGCCGCGAACTGTCCATCGACGCGGCTGAACCGAACATGTCCGAATGGATGGACATGCTGGCGCGCATCGATGCCCGGAAAGGCCATGTGAAAATTGCGCTCGTCGGCAAGTATGTCAAGCTGCATGACGCCTATCTGTCGGTTGCGGAAGCGCTGCGCCACGCAGGCTATGAGGTTGGCCGCTTTGTGGACATCGAGTGGGTGGATTCCGAAGAAATCAACGACGCGACCGTGGACAAGCTGCTCTCCGGCATGGACGGCATCATTCTGCCGGGCGGCTTCGGCCAGCGCGGCATTGAGGGCATGATCTGCGCCGCGAACTATGCCCGCGTGCGCGGCATCCCCTATTTCGGCATCTGTCTCGGCATGCAGATCGCGGTGATGGCCTATGCGCGCAGCGTGCTGGGCTGGCAGGACGCCAACTCCATCGAATTTGACCCCGAAACCGCTTATCCGGTCATCGACCTGATGGAAAGCCAGCAGGGTATTTCCAAAAAGGGCGGCACCATGCGTCTGGGCGCATACCCCTGCAAGATTGCGGCTGACACCATCATGGCCGAAGCCTACCAGCAGAACATGATCGCCGAGCGCCATCGTCATCGCTATGAGTTCAACAACGCCTATCGGGAGCAGCTCGAGCAGGCCGGTCTGAAGGTTTCGGGCACTTCGCCTTCGGGCGAACTGGTCGAGACCGTGGAAATTCCCGGCCATCCGTTCTATATCGGTGTGCAGTTCCATCCCGAGTTCAAATCCCGCCCCAACCGTGCCCATCCGCTGTTCCGTGCCTTCATCGCCGCGGCAGCTGCACGGCAGTAAGGCATTTCCCGGCTCTCTTCTTTTTTACCACTCTCATAAGCAGGCCTCCGGCTTCCGGGGGCTTTTGCTCTTTTTCAGGAGGGCTTTGCCATTCGATGGATTCCCCGGAAATCGTCCAGAAATATGGTTTTTCTGATTGATTTTTGGACAAAATTATAGTAAACTAATCTTTGTATGACGTATATGATAGAAGCTGCGCGATATGGCCCAATTTCTCATGGTTTCCGGGCTGCTCTTTCGTGCACTATTTCGCTTGATATTTCATACCATTTCGGTGTATATTAAAGTAAAGAAACGCCATAAGGAGGCGAATATCTGACAATGAGCAGATTTGTCTACGCGGACAACGCGGCGACCACGCCCATGTCCGAATCCGTATATAATGCCATGAAGCCGTGGCTGACCGAATTCTACGGCAACCCGTCTTCGCTCTACCGCATCGGCAATCAGGCGCGTCATGCCGTGCAGGATGCCCGCGCCAAGGTTGCAAAGGCGCTGAACGCCGCTGACCCGTCGGAAATTGTTTTCACCGGCGGCGGCTCGCAGGCGGACAACCTGGCTATCCACGGCTTTGTCAAGGGCGCATCCGCCCGCGGCCGCAAGCACATCATCACCTCGCGCATCGAGCACCATGCGGTGCTGTATACCTGCGAAGCACTTGAGGACGAGGGCTTTACGGTCACCTACCTCGATGTGGATCAGCAGGGTCATATCGATCTTGAGCAGCTCAAAAACGCCATCTCGGACAATACCGCATTGGTTTCGGTCATGGCGGCGAACAACGAGATTGGCACCATTCAGGATCTCAAGGCCATTTCGGAGATTGCGCATGCACACGGTGCGATGTTCCACACCGACGCGGTGCAGGCGGTCGGCCACATGCACATTGACGTGCAGGCCATGGGCATTGATATGCTCAGCCTGTCCGGCCACAAGTTCCGCGGCCCGAAGGGCATCGGCGCACTGTATGTCAAAAAGGGTATCGCTCTCAAGCCTCTGGTTTACGGCGGCGGTCAGGAGCGCGGCCTTGCATCGGGCACTGAGAACGTTGCCGGTATGGTCGGCCTTGGACAGGCCATTGAGGACGCAACCGGTGAAAATCTGGATCAGAAAATGGGCTACGTCCGCAAGCTGACCGACAAGCTCGTGAAGGGTGTTATGGACAACATCCCCTACACCCACTACACCGGCGACCCAGTCAACCGTCTGCCCGGCACGGCGTCCTTTGTTTTTGAAGCCGTTGAGGGCGAGGGTCTGATCCTCCGTCTGGACTTTGCAGGCATTTGTGCTTCGACCGGTTCGGCCTGCTCGACCGGCTCGCTTGACCCATCCCACGTGCTGATGGCCATCGGCCTGCCACACGAAATCGCGCACGGCTCGCTGCGTCTGACCCTCGGCGAACAGAACACCGAAGAAGACGTTGACTACGTAATCGAAAAGGTTACCGAGGTTGTTGCCGGCCTGCGCGCCATGAGCCCGGTTTGGGAGAACGGTAAGCCCAATCTGACTGCGGCGCACGACCTGCACAACTGAAACAGATAGGAGATAGAAAGATAGGAGATAGAAGATATTCTTCACTATCTTCTATCCTCTATCTCCTATCTTCTATCTCATGAGGTTTATAGATATAGCAGAAAGGAACGTTTGATTATGGCTATGGAATACAGCGAAAAGGTCTATGACCATTTCACCAACCCGCGCA
>JBJDZO010000020.1:0-5516 GCA_051868095.1 Butyricicoccus sp.
CGTATCCGCATAGCTGCACAGATATTCTCCCTGTGCCTGCAGGTCGGAAAAGGTCTGCGCGTCAAAGGCACCGGCCTGCAATGCCTGCAGAAAGGTGGCCTGCCGGGTTCGATAGGACTGCATGGCCCGTTCCAGCACCTGTTTGATCCGCGTGACGTCCTCGTTGTCGCGGTGCGCGCCATCGGTGAGCGCCTCGAGATACCGGTCACTGGCCTGACGCATTTCGGTACAGCGCGTCAGGGTTTCCGTATTGGCCTGCAAATAGGCCATGCGTTCCATCAGCTCGGTTTCGCTGCGGATGGCCTCCGAATAATCCAGACAACTGCCATAATCGGACAGAATCCGGTGGGTCTGCGCGTGATAAAAATAGAATTCCGAAAACAGTACGCCGATCACAACCAACATGGGCAGGATAAATACTGCGCACAGCAGACTGATTTTGTGCTGGACGGACAGCCGTCCCCAGTGGTGCGCGAGCTGCTTCAACATGCCGCATCCCTCCTAAAGTTTCCTTTTTATCATAACACCGCCGCGCGGAATTGCCAAATAAGAAATTTCTGCATCGGGAAATACAGAAGCCCTGCGGATTCGCGCTTGAATTTCGGAAATTCCTGTGCTATCCTGTAACCAAATCCGGATTGGGGTGGTTATGTGGACGGTCAATTTCCATTTTGCCTTTCTGAAATTCACTTGGCGGGCGCCTTTTATGTAGACCAGCAGTATGCGCGCAATCATGCGCATGCGCTGCATCAGCACAGCGACAAAATTGAGCTGTTATATGTATATCGCGGCGACGGGCGGTATCAGATCGGCCGCCGGGAATATGCCGTGCATGAAGGCGATATCCTGATCTGCAACGCGCACAGCCTGCATGGCGAAACGCTGTCGCTGGAAAATTCCATTCAAACCTATTGCTGCGCGTTGTCCGGCCTGAAAATGCCGAATCTCACCGAAAACTGTCTGCTTTCCTCCGAACAGAAACCGGTTGTCACGCTGACACAATACAAAGCTCTCGTACATGACATGATGCCGCAGATTTACAGCCTGTTCACCGCGCAGAAAGAGGATGTGCTGGCCGAACAGCTGGCGCGGACGGTACTGATGATGACGTTTCGGGAGCTGCAGCAGCAGAAAATCGACAGCAAAGGTCAGGGCAAACAGCGGATGGAAACGCTGGTGCGCAGCATCACCGACTATCTGGATCAGCATTACACCGAGCCGCTGCTGCGGATGGAGGACATTTGCAGCACGCTGCATATCAGTGAATCCTATCTTTTCCATGCATTCAAGCAGGAAACCGGTCTTTCGCCCAAGCAGTACATCGTGCTGCGCCGGATCGGCGAGGCGCAAAGCCTGCTGGAGGTCACCGAAATGCCGATTCATGAGATTGAAGAGCGGCTCGGATTCGGCAGCAGCTGCCATTTGACAGCAACTTTTAAAAAATATGTTGGCATTGCCCCGCGCGAATACCGCAGGCATTTCCGGGAAGAACAGGACATATAGAATGTTGGGAGCGGCGCGGCAGCCGCTCTTCTTTTTTACCGTGCTTTTGTGCGGATTTTTATAATTTTTGAAAATTCTTTTTTATAAAACCCCGTGATTTCCGACGGAAAAGAACTAACGCAAATCTGCTGAACTGTGTATAATAAAAGCATAAATTCCGGAATAAAGTGAGAAAAGTTCAGAGTTTCACGCAATTTCTCGCAGAGTATGCATGCGTATCAAAACCGTATTCTGACGAACGGATATCCTGTTTCAGCACAATCTATGCCTTTCGGAAATCCATATATCCACATTTGTGATGCAGAAAAGTATAATAAAAGAGGTTTTTTTATGAGTGAACTGAAAATTGGTCTCGTGGGCACCGGCGCCATCGGCCGCACCCATATCGAGCGCATCAACAACACCCTGCAGGGCGCACGCGTGATCGCCTGCGCAGATGCAAACGTTGACTTCTGCAAGTCGGTTGCAGACAAGTACGGCATTCAGGCCTATGAAAACGGCGAAGATATGATCGCCTCTCCCGAGATCGACGCGGTAATCGTTACCACGCTCGACCCGTTCCATGAGCAGTATGTAATGGCGGCAATCAAGGCCGGCAAGTATGTTTTCTGCGAGAAGCCGCTTGCTCCCGAGGCGGACGCCTGCAAGCGTATCGTAGAGGCTGAGATCGCAGGCGGCAAGCAGCTCGTTCAGGTTGGCTTCATGCGCCGCTATGATCCGGGCTACCGTCAGCTGAAGGCGCATATTGAGTCTGGCAAGTACGGCCTGCCGCTCATGCTGCACTGCGTACATCGCAACTACGACGCTCCGGGCTTCACCACCTCGATGCCGGTTGAGAACTCCATGATCCATGAGATCGACGTACTGCGCTGGCTGCTGGGCGAGAACTACGCGACCGCTGAGGTTCGTTTCCCCAAGACCACCCGCAACGCGGAAGGCGAGCTGCGTGACCCGCAGATCATGTACCTGACCACCGAATCCGGCGTGCGCATCGATGTAGAGTCCTTCGTCAACTGCCGCTACGGCTACGACGTTCGCTGCGAAGTCGTCTGCGAAGAGGGCTGCCTGAACCTGCCTGAGCCGGCAAACGCTATGATCCGCACCAACGATTCCCGCGTCACCCCGATCTGCCACGACTGGTCCGAGCGCTTCCCGGAAGCCTACAACACCGAGTTCCAGGAGTGGATCAACGCATGCAAGGAAGGCCGTGTCGACGGTCCGTCCGCTTGGGATGGCTACACCGCACAGGTAACTGCCAAGGCGGCTTCCAAGGCACGCGACACCCAGACGATTGTAAAGATCGAGCTGGATGAAATGCCGGACTTCTATAAGAAGTAATTATAAATTGATTGGAGAAGGAGAATACATATGGAGCTTTCTATCTGCACCGACGTACTGGCTGAGCTGTCTTACACCGACATGCTGGACAAGGTAAAGTCTCTGGGCCTCAATGCGGTTGAGATGACCGCCGGCGGCTGGGGCGCACGTACCCATTGCCCGACTGCCGAACTGCTCGCGGACGACAAGAAGTGCGAAGCGTATCTGGCAGAGCTGGACAAGCGCGGCATGCGCATCTCGGCTCTGAACACCTCGTGCAACCCGCTCTGGCCGTGCGAGACCGGCAAGGAGTATGAGAAGTCGATGTACGACTGCGTACTGCTGGCGGAAAAGCTGGGCGTTAAGAAGATCGTCTGCATGTCCGGCCTTCCGGCAGGCAGCGAGAACGACGTAACCCCGAACTGGATCACCTCGTCGGTTACCATGACAGCGTACATGCAGCCGACCGTAGACTACCAGTGGCGCGTAACCATCGAGTGGTGGAAGAAGTTCGCGGCATTCTGCCATGAGCATCATTTGGAGCAGATCGCCATCGAGGAGTTCCCGTGCATGATGGTACACAATCCGGAGTCGTTCTGGCATCTGCGCAACGGCGTAGGCGATGACATCATCGGCATCAACCTTGACCCGTCCCACCTGATCGCTTACGGCGCGGACCCGATTGCTTCGGCACGTGCACTCAAGGGCGCCATCTACCATGTACACGGCAAGGACACCCGTATCGAGCGCGGCATGGCCGACGTAAATGGCCTGACCGAGTGGAAGGACGTACTGGACACCGCAAACCGCAACTGGAACTATGTCGCAGTCGGATGCGGCAAGGATCTCCAGTGGTGGAAGGAGTTCTTCTCGGTTGTCCGCATGATGGGCTACAACGGCGATGTTTCGCTGGAGATGGAGGATTTCACCATGTCCACCGAGGCCGGTGTACTGACTTCGATCGACGCGCTTCAGCAGACGATCAGCAAATAAAAAAAGATACGCGGCAGGCGTGTCTGTATAAAGCGGAGCTGAAACATGCTCCGCTTTTTAAAAGAAAGAAAAGGAAAAAGAAATGAGGGTATTCACTTGATCTGGACGTTATTTACATTCGTATTCTTTACGGTCCTGGTCGCGGTCATCTCCTACGTCAAAACCAAGGGCGATGACCAGACCACGACCGAGGGTTATTTCCTTGCGGGCCGCGGCCTGCCGGGCTTCGTCATCGCCGGTTCGCTGCTGCTGACCAACCTGTCGGCCGAACAGCTTGTCGGTTCGAACGGTCAGGCATGGAGCATCGGCATGAGCCCGCTCGCATATGAGGTTGTTGCCGCGGTCGGCCTGCTGTCTCTGGCCCTGTTCGCCGCACCGCGTTACCTGAAAAGCGGTATCACCACGCTCCCTGAGCTGATCGGCATCCGTTACGACCGCCTCGCCAAGCTGTGGTTCAGTATCGCTTTCATTATCATGTATCTGGTCATCCAGATCCCGGTTATCCTGTATTCCGGCGCTCTGGTATTTGAAAATATCTTTGGCGTATCCGCTCTGCTCGGTGTGACTAAGTTTCAGGCTGTTGTCATTCTCTGCATCGTCATCAGCGTCATCGGCTCGATTTACGCGATTTTCGGCGGTCTGAAGGCGGTTGCGGTTTCGGATACCGTCAACGGCGTCGGCCTGCTGATCGGCGGCCTGATGATTCCGTTCATCGCATTCCATGCACTTGGCCTCGCATCCGGCGGCAGCGGTCTGGTAGACGGCGTCAAGTACCTGATCGCAACCTATCCGGACAAGCTGAATGCGATTGCTCCGGCAGATTCCCTTCCGCCGTCTGTTCCGTGGCCGACCGTTATCACCGGCCTGATTTTCCTCGAATTCCAGGCATGGAGCACCCATCAGTCGTTCATCCAGCGTGTACTCGCCGCTGCAAACCTGAAGGAAGCTCAGAAGGGCGCTCTGTACTGCGCATTCCTCAAGATCATCGGCTTTATGTATCTCTGCCTGCCGGGCGTCATCGCCTGTGCACTCTTTGACCTGCAGGGCAATCAGGTTTCGGTTATGGACGATGCGTATCCGCAGCTCGTTGCGCAGGTTGTTCCGGCTCCGCTCATGGGCTTCTTTGCAGCCGTTATGCTCGGCGCGATTCTGTCCTCCTTCAACTCGGTTCTGAACTCCATCAACACCATGTTCACCATGGATATCTATAAGGGCTTTGTTGCTCCGAACGCTTCGCAGGAGAAGCTGGTTAAGATCGGCAAGTATGCCGGCCTCATCTTTGCTGTCCTGACGACGATCGTCGGCCCGATGGTTTATTTCTTCCCGGCCGGCATCAAGACCTTCCTCGACTCGCTGGTTTCCCTGATCGGTATGCCGGTCATGGTTGTGGTATTCGGCGGCTTTATTTTCCATTACCTGCCGAAGAATGCTGCAAGAGCGGTCATGATCTTCCACTACATCACCTACGGCTTCTATCTGATCAAATTCAGCAATACGTTCCATTACCTGTACGCGGTTGCGGTTCTGGTCGCTATCGAGTTCATCGGCCTGTTTATTGCGAACATGGTGAACAAGGGCAAGGGTGTTGAGCGTTGGGAGCAGGTGGATGTCAAGGCGGTTGACCTGACTCCGTGGAAGTACCGTTATATCGTGGCAGCCATCATTCTGGTCTGCATAATCGCGGTATACATTCTCTTCTCTCC
>JBJDZO010000021.1:0-5508 GCA_051868095.1 Butyricicoccus sp.
TTTTCTTGTTCGCTTTGTGAAGAATTTCCATGTGCTTGGTTTGGGTGTATTCCTGTCGCTTGGCCTGTGCGTGGCATATCTGACCATTGCCGGTCACGTGCTGTTTACGGTTACATCGGGCTTCTATTTTGCTGTGACGCTCGCATATGCGCGCTATATCACGAACGGCGACAAGCCCCAAGACAGTCATCTGAAAAAGAAATAATTCGAAAAGAGCGGAGCGCTGGCTTCGCTCTTTTTTTGAACCTTTTTCCAGCGGAAGAACTCTTATTTTTATAGGATGCGGGTCGGATGCAGAAAGTTCACAAAAAGTTCTTTGCATCCGGCACAGCGCAGGTAGTACAATAGAGAAAACGAGCGGGCTGATGGCGCCGCGCCGCGTGGTGGGGAAGGGGAAACGGCAGTGAAACTTGTAAGTTTTCGGGTAAAACCAAAAAAACAAACCGAAAAGAAAATAGAAACCGCAAAGATCAGCCGCAGCCGGAAGCGGCGGAAAAGAAAAAATTACCGCCCGCTGATTGTGATGTGCGGTTTCATCCTGTTGGTGTTTGCCGTGGTGGCGCTGCTGTTTGCCACGCGGTTCGCACTGAGCCGCGAGATCGATGAAAGCGTGACCTATGTGGGCGGTATCCCGGTACATACCGATTATCTGGAAGAAGGTGCAGCCGGGCGGCCGGGCGAAAAGCGGGAAATCAAGTACGTTGTCATTCACGAGACCGACAATACCCGGGCTGGTGCGGATGCAGAAGGGCATAATCAGTTCATTCATTCGAACGGTCTGACGGAGGAACTGAGCTGGCATTATACGGTGGATGACCACGAAATCTGGCACCATATCCCGGATGACGAAACGGCATTCCATGCAGGCGACCATATGGAGGAGGACGGCGGCAACAAAAACGGTATCGGCGTAGAAATGTGCGTCAATGCGGACGGCGACTACGAACAGACGCTGCGCAACGCGCAAAAGCTGGCAGCCGAGCTGCTGCACAAATATGATCTGACGATCGACGGCCTGAAAAAACATCAGGACTTTTCCGGGAAAAACTGCCCGTCGCAGCTGCTGAACGCCGGACGCTGGGAGGAATTCCGGCAGGGCGTGGCGGACGAACTGGCCAAATTGGAATGAAAATTTTACGAAAAAAATCACCGCTTTATCAGCGAAAAGTATTTCCTTTTTTCAATTCCGTGTTATAATGAAAAACGGATCGAAATAGATAAAGGAGACCCGTGAAATGATCATTATTCTGAAACCCAATCCGGAACAGGAACGTATTTCCCGGCTGATCAGCCGTATTAAGGAACTGGGCCTGTCTGTGAACTATTCTGAGGGTTCGCGTACCACAATTCTCGGCCTGCTCGGCGATACTTCCGCCATTGATCCGGCTGACTTCGAAGTATTTGATATTGTAGAGCGCGTACAGCGCGTTTCCGAGCCGTTCAAGCAGGTCAACCGCAAGATGCATCCGCAGGATACCATCATCGAGGTGGCCGGCCGCAAGATCGGCGCTGGCTATTTCAATGTATTCGCTGGCCCCTGCTCGGTTGAGAGCGAGGAGCAGATCATTGAGGTCGCGGAGAGCGTCAAGAAGGCAGGCGCGTCCTTCCTGCGCGGCGGCGCGTTCAAGCCCCGCACATCGCCCTACTCGTTCCAGGGCTTGGAGGCCGAGGGCCTTAAGCTGCTGCTCGAGGCCAAGCGCCAGACCGGCATGCCGATCGTCACCGAGATCATGAGCGAGAAGCATCTCGACCTGTTCGCGGATGTCGATATCATCCAGCTCGGTGCGCGCAACATGCAGAACTTTATGCTGCTCAAGGAGCTGGGCCGCAGCAACAAGCCGATCCTGCTCAAGCGCGGCCTGTCCGCTACCATGGAGGAGTTCCTCATGGCGGCTGAGTACATCTTTGCGGGCGGCAACAAGAACGTGATGCTGTGCGAGCGCGGCATCCGTACCTTTGAGACCATGATCCGCAACAATCTGGATATTTCGGCCATCCCGCTGGTCAAGAACCTGACCCATCTGCCGATCATCATCGACCCGAGTCATGCTTCGGGCAAGCGTGAGCTGGTTGCACCGCTGTCGCGTTCTGCCATTGCCGCGGGCGCGGACGGTCTGATGATCGAGGCGCACAACAACCCGAAGTGCGCGCTGTGCGACGGTGCGCAGTCGCTCGACCTGCCCATGTTCGACAGCGTCATGGAGGATGTCAAGCGCCGCGTGGAATTCGAAGGCCGCGAACTTCAGTAAATCAAAAAAGAAGGCCGGATGGCCTTCTTTTTTACTCTGCTGCCGGGGATTCGGCGGTCAGATCGGTCAGCGACCCGAAGGAATACCCCATTTCCTCATAGCGGGTCAGCAGCTCATCGAGGATTTCCGCGTTGGTGCGTGAGGTCGAATGCAGCAGCAGAATTGCGCCGTTGTGGATGCGCGGCAGCAGCTTGTCGAACGCCTGCTGATGGGTCGGCTGATTGTCGGCGTACCAGTCCACATAGGCCAGACTCCAGAATACAGTTGTATAACCCAGCTCCTTGGCCTGTCGGAGATTTTCTTCGCTGTATTTGCCCTGCGGCGGGCGATAGAATTTGGGCAGCTCCTGCCCGGTGACGGTTTTGTACTGTTCCTCCACGCCGCGCAGCTCCTTTTCAAAGGCGGCTTTGTCGGAAATTTTGGACATATCCGGATGGGTGGAGGTGTGGTTGCCGACCAGATGCCCCTCGTTCGCCATGCGCTGGATGAGGTCGGGCGCGGTCTCGATGTAATTGCTTACGACAAAAAAGCAGGCGGGTGCGTTATGCTTTTTGAGCGCATCGAGGATGGCCGGAGTGTCGCCGCTCTCATAGCCCGCGTCAAAGGTCAGATAGATCACCGGCTTGGTCGTATCCCCGACATAATAGGCGTTGTAGGCGCGCAGCGCGTCCGCCGATGCGTTGCCGACCGGCGGCGCACCCTCGGTCTGGAAGGACAGCCCCCAGTCGGTCGCCGCGACCGTCTGCGCGGGCGCTTCGCTGCGCAGCACCTGCACGATGACCGCGCCGCAGACCGCCAGCACGGCCGCGCTGAGCAGCACGGTAAGCCTGCGGCTCAGCCGCGCCGAGACAAGAAACTTCAACGGAATCCCCCCCCTGTCAGCATTTGCTTTAACCTATGCGGGCAGGGGCGCGGATATGTCAGCCGCTGTAATCCTCAAGCAGACGGTTGACATCCGCTGCGTTGTCAAGGGGCAGGCCATCCTCCAGCAGTTTGCGGTCGGCATCCGGCAGGGTACGGGCATCAATTTCGGTGACAAGCACGGGGTCAGACCGACCGGTTACATAGATCACCACATGGTCATCCACCAGTGCGGCATAGTAGCTTGGCGTTCCAGCGGTCGCCGCAGCAGGGGATGCCATCTCCTTCAGACCGCTCGATGCACCGAGCAGCCACAGGGACAGGACGAAAGCAGTCGCTGCACCGCCGTAAGCGAGCGCGCGCAGCACGGTAGCAGAACGGTTCATAAAGACCTCCTGAGAAAAGAATGTTCTTATGCATTATCATGGACAAAATGCTGGAGAATTATCCCGAATTCATGAATAAAGTTCGAAAAATCTGTGAACAACCTGCAAAATATCAAAAATAATTGGCAATCCGGCGTCCTTGTGTTATAATGAAAAAGCTTATGGGACGAAAGGGCGGCTGACTCCGCCGCCTGTCTGACAAGGAGGTTCTGAACATGGCAAGACGAAAGAAGGGCAAGGTACGGAAAGCCTTTAAGGGCCTGCGCTTCTTCCTCGTTTCCTTTTTGCTGGTATGCGTCATGTGCGCGAGCATCTGCGGCGTGGCATTGGCGCTGTATCTGCGTGTCTATATTGAGCCGAATGCAACGATTGATGTCAATGAGCTGATGTTCGATATGGATATGACCAGCATGGTCTATGCTTGGAATGAGGAGAAGGGGGACTATGTCGAGTACGAGGTGCTGCGCGGCATAGAAAACCGTATCTGGTCCGATTTGGATGAAATACCGAAGGATTTACAGAATGCGTTTATCGCAATTGAGGATAAGCGCTTTTATGAGCACAAGGGTGTGGACTGGAAGCGCACGGCCAATGGCGTGCTCAACTGGCTCACCGGTCAGGAGGGCGGCGGCTCCACGATTACCCAGCAGCTCATCAAAAACCTGACCAGGTTCGACGATTATTCGGTCAAGCGCAAGCTGACAGAGATTTTCCGTGCGCTTCAGTTGGAAAAGGATCTGGATGATAAGGATCGTATTCTGGAGATGTACCTGAACATGATCTATTTGGGTCAGGGCGCGTATGGTGTCAATACGGCGGCTTCTACCTATTTCAGCAAGGATCTGCACGAGCTGAATCTGGCGGAATGCGCGATTCTCGCGGGCATTACCAAGAATCCGTCGCTTTATGATCCGTTCAACCATCCGGACAAGATTAAAGAGCGTCAGGAAACCATCCTCGATGAGATGTGCAAGCAGGGCATGATTACCGAGCGCGAGCGCGACGCAGCCAAGGCAGAGGAACTCGAATACAAATATGAAGACGCCAAAGAAGCGCTCAACAATACGTATTCGTACTTTACCGATGCGGTCATCAACGACGTCATCAACGATCTTGTCGAAAAGAAGGATTACCCGTTGGAGCTGGCCAAATGGAAGGTCACTTCGGGCGGCGTGCAGATTTACACCACGGTGGAAACCGAAGTACAGGCTGCGATGGAAGAAGTTTACGAGGATGATTCCAACTTCCCGAATGTCTCCCGTAATGGCATGCGCCCGGAAAGCGCCATGGTTGTCTGCAACGCGGAAGGCGATGTGGTCGGCATTGTGGGCGGCCGCGGCAAAAAGACCGATAACCGTGTGCTGGTACGCGCCGATTCGCCGCGTCAGTCGGGTTCGTCGATCAAGCCGCTTTCGGTTTATGGTCCTGCGATGGACGCCGGCCTGATTACGCCGTATTCGGTACGTGAAAATGAGCCGTTCAAGGAGCTGAACGGCAGCCCTTGGCCGCGCAACGACAGCGGTGGATACACCGGCCCGATGACCATCCGTGAAGCGGTGGCCAGATCGGTCAACGCGGTTGCCGTGCGTGTGGTCGATGAGCTGACGCCGCAGGCCTCTTACGATTTCCTCACCGAGCAGCTGAATTTCAGCCATCTGAACTCGGCGGATATCGATCTGGCGCCGATGGCGCTCGGCGGTATGAACGGTGGTGTTACCGTGCGCGAAATGGCGGCCGGTTTCTCGATCTTCCTGAACGACGGCATCTACAACGGCGCACGTACCTACACCAAGGTGCTCAACTCGGACGGCACCGTGCTGCTCGAAAACGAACCGCTGGAGCGGCAGGTCTTTGAGCGGGAACAGACCGTTTACTACATGCGCGATGTGCTGATGGGCGTTACTTCGAGCGAACTCGGCGGCACCGGCCGCCGGATCAGTGTACCGGGTATGGACGTTGGCGGCAAGACCGGTACCTCGGAGAAAAAACGCGACCTGTGGTTCTGCGGCTTT
>JBJDZO010000022.1:0-5423 GCA_051868095.1 Butyricicoccus sp.
CAGACCAATCGGCAGGAAGATGGCGATGGTGGTCAGGGTACCGCCGACGATGGACAGCGAAACCTCAGCCGCGCCCTTGGTACACGAATCCCAGCGGCTGTGGCCGTCCGAGCGGAAGCGGAAGATATTCTCGAGCACAACGATGGAGTTATCCACGATCATACCAACGCCAAGCGCCAAACCGCCGAGGGACATCATGTTCAGCGTAATGCCAAGCGCGTTCATAACGAGGAATACCGACACGATACATACCGGCATCGAAACCGAAATAACCGCGGTCGCGCTCGGGTCGCGCAGGAAGAGCAGCAGAATGATCGCTGCGAGGATAACGCCGAGAACAATGTTCTGGATAACGTTATCTACGGTCATGTTGATGTACTCCGACTGATCCATCAGCGTGATGTACTGAATTGCCGGATTTTCTGCCGACAGCTCCGCCATGACCTTGCCGGCGTCTTCCGCGACCTTGGCCGTGTTGACGCCCGACTGCTTGCTGACCGTAATCATAACGCAGTTCTCGCCGTCGGCCTTGGCGATGGAGTCCTGATCCTTGGGCTTCATGGATACGTCGGCAATCTCCCCGAGACGAATGGTGCCGCCCGCCGGCAGCGGGATCAGTGTGTTCTCAATGTCGTCTACCGACTTGTATTCGCCGTCCGTGCGGACGGAAATCTTCTGCTTGCCGTTCTGGATTTCACCGCCCGGAATGGCGATGTTGTCCGCGCTCAGCATCTGCGCGATGTAAGAAACCGACAGGCCATAGCCTTCGGTGCGGTCGGTGTGCAGCTCAATGGCGACTTCGTTTTCATAACCGCCCATGGTTTCGACCGAGGCCACGCCGTCGATGCGTTCCAGACGGGGCGAAATCGTATCGTCCGCAATGGCCTGCATCTGGGCAATGTCGTCGCCCTTGAGGGCAAAGATTACGACCGGCATGGCGTCCATGTTGAGCTTGATGACCGTCGGCTCATTGGCGTCGTCCGGCAGTGTGCCCTTGATCTGGTCAACCTTCTCACGCATATCGATCAGCGCCTGATCCATGTCCGTGCCAAAGTTGAACGTGACCATAACGATGGACATGTTTTCCCGTGAGGTGGATTGCAGTTCATCGAGGCCTTCGAGGCTGGCGCATGCTTCCTCAATCGGTTCGGTGACCAGATTCTCAATTTCTTCCGGGCCTGCGCCCGCGTAAACCGTCATGACAATGGCCATCGGCAGTTCCATTTCCGGCATCAGCGCCAGCGGCAGAGTGCTGAAGCTTCCGATACCGAAAATGACAACCATGATGAAGGCCAGAATGGTCATGACCTTATGTTTAATACAAAAGTCTGCGATTTTCATGCATTAGTCCTCCGAAACAACACGCACAAGGCTGCCGTCGGAGAGGTAGCTCTGTCCTTTCACTACGAGGGTTTCGCCGCCGGTCAGACCGCTCGTTACTTCTGTGATACCGTCACCGACCAGACCGGTGGTAATCTCAATGCGCTTTGCCCACGGGCCATCACCCGCGCCGACATCCGCCTTCTTTTCGTCCGCTTCCGGGCGCTCATCGGTGGTGATAAAAATGTACTGGGTCTCGCCATTGGTCAGAATGCACTCGGTCGGCACATAAACCGCGTCATCCCGCTGATCGGTGTACAGCGTCACGCTTGCAAAGGTGCCGATAGCGGGCTTTACATCCGCAGGCAGTGCCAGCGTCACATCATACAGCTTGGTCTGCGTATTGGCAGCCGCCGCGATGGTGGAAATGCTTGCATCAATCGGCTCAGCCGTCATCGACTGGATGGTAACGGTTGCCTTATCGCCAATATTCAGACCGGTCAGAACGTTTTCACTGACCGATACCGTGACTTCAATGTTGCTGTCCTCCGCGATGACAACTGCGGGCGATGCCTGACCTGCCAGACCACCGCGTTCAATGTTCACCGCCGTTACCAGACCGGAGCACGGCGCGGTGACGGTGCCGAGGCTGGCCTGTGCCTGAATCTGGTCGATGGATGCCTGAATCTGGGCGAGCGTCGCCTGCTGCGATGCCTGCGTCTGCTTTACCGCGGCCTGCGCCTGCGTGAGACCCGCCTGTGCCTGCTGTACGCCCTGCGAAGCCGTGGTGAGCTGCTGATCGGATGCCGCGCCAGCTTCATGCAGTGCCTTGGTGTTCTCATATGCGGTGTTCGCCTGATCGAGCGCGATCTGCGCATTCTGCACGCTGAGCTGCGCCGAGGCAATCGCCTGATCGGTCGTCGTCTTGGTGGCCGAATAGCTCTGCTGGAGCGAAGCCAGCGTACTGGTGACCGTGGACGTGTCTACCTGAAACAGTACCTGACCCTGTGCGACCGTGTCACCGGCTTCGACATTCAGCGCCGTGACATTGCCCGACAGCAGCGGGAATACCTGCACCGAATGCTTGGCAGTGACTGTACCGGCCTGCGACGACTGGGCCGCCATCTCGCCGGTTTCGACCATCTGCACCTCAACCGCGGTACCCTGTATGGTTTCTTCCTCGACCGCTTCCTTTTTGCCGCAACCGGACACGCCGACCAGCAGCAGACAGGCCAGCAAGCCTGCCGCAATGCGTTTTTGCTTCATTTCCTGTTACCTCCAGATGTATATGATTCTTTTCCGATTCCTATAAAACCCAATTAGCTCATCACGCCGCGCAGCGCCCACTGATACGTATGATACGCGGTAAACAGCTCGATTTTTGCCGCAGCCTGTTCCTGCTCGGCGGCTGCAAGGCTGTCCCTCGCATCCTCGTATGCGTTCTTGGAAATTGCGCCGCGCTGGTACTGCACCTCACTGACCTTGAAGTTTTTCGCTTCCTGTGCCGCAGAAGCTGCCGCGCTGTCGTACAAAGCGTTTTTATCCTTCACCGAGTTGAACAGCTGGCGGAAGGAATTGGTTACCGTTTCCTTCTGTGCTTCCAAATCGATCTTGGCCGCCTCAATGGCGTGCATGGTGGTCGTTTTGTTGTCTTCGTAGTCGTCGTTTGCCTGACGCACCGCATCCTGCTTCTCCCAAATGGAATAGCTGTTCTTCAGCGCCGCAGCCAGATCCTTGTCGTAATCCATCGCGGCAATCTGCGCCGAAGTGATGTCGGGCAGGCTGCCGACCTCTACGGTCTCGCTGGTGCCGTAGCCGCACAGGATGGCCAGACTATTTTTGAGGTTCTGGCGCTGGGTAATCAGGGTCTGACGGTTGGCGGTCAGACTCTCGCGCTGGGTCTGTAATGCCTGTAAATCAAGCTGGGTGGCCGCGCCGAGGCTGATCTGTGCCTTGACGGTCGCAATGCCGCGGTCGAGCGCTGCAAGGCTGCGGTCGATTTCATCCACCGTATTGTCCAGCGTATGCAGCGAAATGAAGGAGGTTTCCGCGCCCATGACAATCTGGTCGGCCGCGTTGCCAAGCTGACGCTCGGTGCTGTTATAAGTAACCGCGAGATCGTCCTCGGCGTCGTCCTCATCGTCCGACAGGTCGCGGTACGACCGCTCGACCGAAGCAAGCGAGGCTTCGAGCGAGGATTTCTGCGCCTTCAGTGTGCGGATCAGGGCATCGTTCTGGCCGTCCTCGTTGTCGTCCTGCAGCTTTTTGATAGACTTTTCCAGATCGCGAATCTGCGACTGATACCCCGCAATCTGTGCATCCAGATTTGCGTACTGTTCGATATAGCTTTCCCCAACATCGGTCTCTCCGACACCCGCAAGGGTTTTGTCGAACGCTTTGATCGAGGTATTGTTCGCACGCACAATTTTTTCCACGTCGGCAAATGCCAATGTGCTGCCCTGCGTGCCCGGGGTCGAACTCGTGCCAATCCGGCTGGCGACGCGCTGCATCGCGGCAGCGGTGGTCATACAGATTGCGGCGCCCGGTGCAGCTGCTACCGCCTGCGCCGGCATGCACAGGCCCGCGGCCAGAGAGACCGCCAGCACAGCACTGGTTATTTTCTGATTCATATGTAACGTCCTCCCTTATGCGCCCGTTGAAATCAGGCCCTTTTTGGCCCACTGATAGGTTTGATACGCGGACAGCAGATTGATTTTTGCGGTAGCCACGGCATCCTCCGCGCTGGCCAGATCATCCTGCGCACTTTTGTAGCCCAGTTCGGACAGCGTGCCGATTTCATATTTCACACGGCTGATTTCCAGATCGGACTTTGCCTTTTCGAGCGCGGTTTCGGCTGCCGATACCAGTCCCTGCTTTCCGGCAACATCGTCATAAATCTGGCGGAAGCTGGACGTCAGGCTTTCCTCGGTCGCGGCCAGATCTTCCCTCGCCGCTTCATAGGCCTCGGTGGTGCCGCTGAGATTATTATCCTTTTTGTTGGCTGCACTGCGTACCGCGTCCTGCTTGCTCCAGAGCGTATAGCTGTTTCCAAGCGCCTCTTCCAAATCGGTCTCGTACTTCATTTTGCTGATATCACGCGCCGTGACCTCAATCATACCGGACGGCTGAACCAGCGTGTTCGCGCCGTAGCCGCACATAAGCGCCAGACTGGAACACAGGCTGTTCTGCTGGGTTTCCAGCATCTGAATGTTCGCAGCAAGCTTGGTGCGCTGGGTCTGCGCGTTTTCATAGGTCAGCGGACTGACCATGCCGCGGTCAGCCTGAATCTTCAGCACGACAAGCTGACGATCCAGTGCGTTCAGTGTGCGGATCAAGCCGGTATGCGTGTATTCCAGTGTCTGAATGCCGATCATCATACTTTCCGCGCCCGAGCACAACTGATTCGTTACGTTGTCCACCTGCTTGCGCAAGCTGTGTTCGGCTTCTCGGTAGGCATCGTTGGTCATCGCGGCAATGACTGGCAGGCTGTCCAGCGTGCCGTTCAGGCTGCTTACATTGCTGCGCAGGATTTTGATCTGTTCCTGATAGGCAATATAGAGCGGATCGTCCTCGGAAAGCCCCTTGCACGCGCCTTCAAGCGCGTCAATCAGCGCTTCATAGCCTTCCACTGCGCCCTGAATCTGGCTGACATCCTGCGAAGCTGCCGACATGGAGCCGACGCTCGCAACCATTTTATTCAGGGATTTAATGGTCGGATTGTTTGCGCGCACGGTGCGCTCAAGACCGACCAATCCGATGGACTTGACCTCCTGTGCCGGCGGTGCAGACGGTGCAGCTATGGTATCCGCCGCATTGCAAACGGCAAACAGCAGCGCTGCGGTGCTTCCCACGGCTCCGGCGGCCTGCGGCCCACTCGCGGCCTGTGCGGGTACACACAGACCTGCCGTGATCGCAGCCGTCAACGCTGCACTGATCACTTGTTTTTTCATAAAACCTCCACGGAAACACCGTCTGTCCTACCGGACGGCCGGTACTGATTTTAAACTCTTTTTCATTCCCGACCGTCTGGTCGGTCGGAAGCATGATTCATTATACGGCGATGTTTTTTTGTTGTCAACCCCTACAAAAATTTATTCACAATT
>JBJDZO010000023.1:0-5421 GCA_051868095.1 Butyricicoccus sp.
AACAAATCGGTTGCAGATTTTTTTCGCGGCAATTATAATAATAGTATTCTTTTATATGGCATATATCCCTGCGCAATCGAAAAGCACTTGAGAAAAGAGGACAAACTATGCTGAAACTTGGTTTTAACGAAGCAACCTGTAAGGAAAATTCTTCGGTCGAACGTGATCTGGAACTTTGCGAAAAGTATGGTTACGACTATATCGAGCTGCGTCTTGATATGTTGAAGGAATACTTCAAAACGCACACGATTGATGACCTGAAGGCTTTTTTTGCAAAGAGCCATCTCAAGCCCTTCGCGTTCAATTCCATCGAGGACATCAATTTCAATACCCCAGAGCAATGGGACAAGCTGGTTGAGCTGTTTACTTTCGGCTGTGAAGTCGCACAGGCCATTGGCAACAAATACATGATTGTTGTTCCGACGATGGGCCCGGACATGGACCGCAAGACCGAACAGGAAGTGTTCGAGGATTCGGTCAAGGTGCTGAACAAGCTGGCCGACATCGCCGAGCCGTATGGCGTATGCTGCTCGTTCGAGCCGATCGGCGACCGCCGCTGGTGCTGCAACTCGCTGCGTCAGGCGTGGGAGATCGTACAGGCCGTGAACCGCGACAGCGTTGGTCTGACCGTAGACTGCATCAACTTCTACATGCATGACAAGTGCGCCGACCTGGAATACATCCGCAAAATCCCCAAGGAAAAGCTGTTTGTTTATCATATCAACGACTGTGAGGATCTGCCGCTGCGCGTTCTCGATCACTGCCACCGCATCATGCCCGGCAAGGGCTGCATCCCGGTTGCGGATATCAGCAAGGCCGTCATGGATGTCGGCTACGACGGCCCGGCCTGCCTCGAGCTGTTCCGCCCCGAATACTGGGATATGGATGCCGAAGACGTCATCAAAATGGGCGCCGAATGCTGTGCACCGTTCCTCAAGTAAGGCAAAAGAAGCTGTCCAAACGGACAGCTTCTTTTTTATTCCAGCCACTGAATGCTGCGTTCCTCAGCCAGTGAGGACAGGCCGTACACAAGCAATATCTGGTCATAGTCATTCTCTTCGATCAGCTGTGAGACCGTCCGCTCCTTGAAATACCGCAGGTCGATCAGGTCAATCTGCTCAAAATGCCGCGCCAGAAACGGCGCCAGACAATGCGCAAAGGAATCGCGCACGATCAGCAATCTGCCCGATGGCGCATCGGTCGTAATGGTCACACGCGCATGGTTGCCGTCCAGAAAAACCGGATATTTATCGGCTTCCTGCAAGTGCTCCTCGAAAAACATGCCGTCCTGCTCGGTGGGAAAGGGCTTATTTTCATCAAATACCGCTGTGTGTGCCTGAACTGCCGGGTCTGCCCACAGCTCAATGAAATCCGGCTCAGTCGCCCACAGACCGCTTTTGGAATACGCCGTCCCATAGAACCCTTCCGCCGCGGTAATCTCGTATTCTGCGGCGTCTGCGGCCGGCAAATCCCACATCTGCGCCAGAACCCGATAGGCCTGATATGCGCCGCGGCTCGTCCAGTGATGATCGGTATGATAGAAGGTGTCACCCGCCGCAGTGTCCCGCAGCGCAGCTTCTACCTCAGCCCATTCCATGCCGTCCCCACAGAGATTCCGCAGCGTTTCCAGCATTTCAGCGTCTGGGTATGCATCATGCAGCGCAGGCAGCTGATCGACCATCATATAACCGGTAGTCGGTACGCAGAGCAGCGTCATAGGAAGTTTAGCAGATTCCTCGAACTGCTTCAGCGCTTGTACATTCGCATCAAAAATGTTCCCCGGCTCCACCGGACGCTCCATTAGCCAGCCGTATTTGCCGCGATATACCTCGCCTGCCGCATTCAGACCGCAGGCCTGCCGGGCATAGGCGTTCAGCCCGACCCAGAAATCGCGTCCGGAAAAATGATCGGAAATATAGCTGTCCAAATCGGAAAACAGGCGGCCATTTATCAGACGGCTCCAGCTCAATTTGGGCGTGTCCTGTAAAACACGCTTCTCATTCACTGAAAAATCTTCCTTCGGCAGCACGAAAAACGACAGGCAGATTCCTGCCAGCACGGCGCAGAATCCAACAATCAGAGGGATATTCCTTTTTTTCATGATATCCCTCCTCAGAAACGGAAATACAGGAACGGATTATAGCTCTGCGCGACGAGCGCGGCCGTGCACAGCAGCAGCACTGCGCCGCCCGAAAACCATTCCACCACATAGGCCGGCTTGCCGGTGCGGATGCGGTCAAACAAATGCTTTCCAAGCGGAAGCGCCGCAAAGATCGCAATTACCATCAGCGGCAGATACGCTAGCAGCAGCACCTGTGCATGCGCACCGAGCATGCCGCCGGTAAACATACAGCAGATGTACTGTCCGAGTGCGCCGAACTTGTCAAACGCAAACAACACCCAGCCGAATGTTACACACAGCATCGTGTAAGCATGTGCAATAACACGCGGCGCACGGCTCAGCCACGCGCCCAGCCCGATTTTTTCAAGCGCAAGCAGTACAAAATAATACAGTCCCCACAGCACAAAATTCCAGCTTGCGCCGTGCCACAGACCGGTAAGCGCCCAGACCACAAGCAGATTGCGCACGGTTTTTACGCGGCTGCACCGGCTGCCGCCCAGCGGGAAATATACGTAATCGCGGAACCATGTTCCAAGTGAAATGTGCCACCGCCGCCAAAATTCGGTGATGCTGCGCGACACATAGGGGTAATCGAAGTTAATCGGCAGTTCAAAGGCAAACAGCTTTCCGAGGCCGCGCGCCATATCCGAATAGCCGCTGAAATCAAAATAAATCTGAAGCGTAAACGCCGCCGCGCCCGCCCATGCCCCGACAATGCCGATTTGTGTCGGGTCGGCCTTGAGCGCTTCCCAAAGCGCGCCCATCTGGTTGGCCAGCAGCACCTTTTTTGCCAGACCGACCAGCAGCAGACGGATACCTCCGGCAAAACGTGCCGTACTTTGGCTGCGCTCCCCTAGTTGCCCGGCCAGATCCCGATAGCGCACAATTGGGCCAGCGATGAGCTGCGGAAACAGCGTCATATAGGTCGAAAAGCGCATCAGGCTGTCCTGCGGGCGCACATCCCCGCGGTACACATCAAGAATGTACGACAGCACCTGAAAGGTATAAAACGAAATGCCGAGCGGCAGAGAAATATCCAGATGCGGCAGCTCGGTCCAGAACACAACCGGCCGCAGGATATCCAGAAAAAAGTCAGCATATTTGAACACGCCGAGCAGGCCGAGGTCTACCACAATCGCCACAACCGCCCACCATTTTTTGTGTGCCGGACGCGCCTGCATCCAGCGTGCCGCATAGAAGTTCACCACAGTGGTCGCCAGAATAACCAGCAAAAAGGATGGCTCCCCCCATGCGTAAAACACCAGGTTCGACAGCAGGAGGAAGCCGTTGCGCCAGCCGCGCGGCAGGACATAATAGCCCAGCAGCACGACCGGCAAAAAGAAATACAAAAATGTTAAACTTGCAAAGCTCAAAGGGCGTCACCTCAGGAATGCAGGGCTTTTTCAATCAGCGGCTCTGCAGTCTCGTTGTCTGCCGAAACGCACAGGATGACATACTTGCCCTCCTGTTCGAGCACAGCGCTCTCCAGCTTGGGGACTTCTTCCGGTTTGTAATCGGAATAGCCCTCAATCCAACTGTCAAGGAAGGCTTCCAGCTGGTCTTCCAGTTTGTCAGCGCTGTCCTCATCCATCGCTTTCCACACCGAAAAGCTCTCTGCCGTCGCGCCTGAACCGCGCAGACCTGCACAATCCTCAACCAGAGACGCATCCACGCCATATACCCGGCACGCGCCGTCCTTATCCAGCTCAGCCATCTGATCGGTGAAGGTCAGCTTTTCCTGCATCTGCGCGACCGTGTCCGCAGGATTGATCGCAGTGGTTTTTGCGCAGCCTGCCAGCGTCAGTGCGGCCAGAAGGCAAAGCGTATATTTCATTTTCATGCCCGTCAAACTCCTATCATGCATCTTTATAAATTACGGCGTTTTCTTTTAAATATTCCGCCCATTTTTTATAATATTCGATTCCTGGATGGATGCCATCGGTCGCGGCGTCATCGGGAAGGCAGCCGTTTTCATCCGTCATCACCGATGAAACATCGAGATAGACTGCGTTCTTTTCCTCCGCAAGCTCCTGAAGCATCCCGTTGAATTTCACAATCTGCTCATTGTTGGTACAGTCGATATTTTGGGCGGAAACTTCAGCCGAAACCGGCAGAATCGACTGGATAAAAATCACCGCTTCCGGTTGGCGTTCGCGTACTGCGTCGATCACTTCGCCGTATCCGTCATAAAAGGCTTGCGTGTTCGGCCAGCCCAGTTCGTTTTCCCCGAACATCAGGAAGATCCGGTCGTAGGTTTTGCCGTTCTCCAGCTCATCAATTACTGGAATTTCGCTACCCAGCATGGTCTTGGTAAACGCCGTGCGCACGGTCAGGCCGATCCGATAAAAGCAGTCGGTATCCGGCAGCACATTATAGGTCACAAAACCGTCCACATAGGAATTTCCCAGAATTGCGGCATTGGAGAGGTCGGCTTCGGTTTCTGCGACCGGTTCGCTCACAACCGGCTCACTGACAACCGGCGCTTCCGGCGTGCCGCAGGCGGTTAGCAGAGCAAACACCGCGACCAAACTGCCCGCTCGTACAATTCGTTTTAAAAAGGTATGCTTCATCGTTTCACTCCAGCCATTCAGCAACAGAAATACAGTGGAAATCTTCAATTCCCACCCGGTTGTACAGGCAATTCACGCGCAAAAAATTGTCCGATGGAAGCCACCGAACAATTTTCATGCGATATATCATTTCCAGTTGTATCCGCAGACACATCATCTATACAAGGATAAGCATACCTTAGTTGTCGAACCATGTCAAGAGCTATCGGTTTTTTTGTAATAAAAATGCAATCCAAACCCACTCTTTGGTCAGCGGAAGGTCGCAAACAGCACCGAATCCAGCAGTCGTTCGTTTTTATAGACGCGGTTGCAGAAATAGCCTTCCTGAATGAAGCGGTTCTTTTGCAGTACCTGAATCGAAGCCGGATTGTTGGAGAACACTTCGGCCTGAATGCGCACGATGTCGGTCGTCCGAAACGCCAGCTGACAGATCTGGTTGACCGCTTCGGTGGCAATGCCCTTTTTCCAATGCGGCTCACCTACCCAGTAGCCCAGATCAGCGCTCCGGGAATGCACGTCCTCCCCGAAGTCCAGACTGACGCCGCCAACCGCTTCGCCGTCCACATCGATGGCCAAAATCCATTCCCGCTCGGAATGAACATGCCGCGCCAGACGGATAAAAAATTCCGCGTCCTCCTCGGTGTATGGGTATGGGAATGTATTTTTCAGACAATCCGAAATCTTTTCGTTGTTTGCATAGTGTGCCAGACTGCCTTTGTCTTCTTCTTT
>JBJDZO010000024.1:0-5409 GCA_051868095.1 Butyricicoccus sp.
CGTGCAGGAACGCGGCGGATTTCTGAATCGCAACCAGATTGTTCGGCATCAACGGGTCTTCGACCTCGATGCAGACCGGGCCATGATAATCGCCGGCGGCCAGCGTACCGAAGAACTCCTTCCACCAGAGCTGGTCATGTCCGTAACCGACCGCGACATAGTTCCAGACGCGGCTCACCGCCGGGCCGTTGTACGGGCCGCTTTCGAAGCATTCGAGACCCTTAATGTGCGGATTCAGGCGGGTATCCTTGCCGTGTACGTGGTAAATGGCCTTCTCCTCACACAGCTTGCGGGCAATCATCATTGGGTCGCCGCCCATAAAGAACAGGTGGCTCGGGTCGAGGTTCAGGCCGATGATATCGCCGACCGCATTGCGCAGATGCATCAGAGTGCTGACATTGTAGACCATGTTCATTGGGTGGTTTTCCAGCGCGATGGTCTCCACGCCGCAGGACTTGGCCAGATCGGCTGCCTTGGTCCAGAAATCAATGGTCACATCCCACTGATATTTCAGCACGTCCATCATCTCGGGCGGATAGGTGTGAATGACCCAGTTGAGGGCAGTGTCGGTCGGGCTGCCCGCCGGCAGACCGGACTGCGAAACCACGTGTTTTACGCCCAGCAGTTCAGCCAGACGGAAGGTGTTCATCACATCGGGCGCATGGCTGGCCCAGCGCTCGCCCGGGCCGACTGCGTTGGCCGAGCAGTTGAGCGCGGCGATTTCCAGTCCGCGGCTTTCAATCGCGTGCAGGAACTCCCGGCGTGCCTCAGCGCTGTGCAGCAGCTTTTCCATGTCCAGATGGGGCGCGCAGGAATAGCCGCCCGTGCCCAGTTCGAGCACCTCAATGCCCATCTTCACCGCTTCATCCAGAACCTGCTCAAACGGCATGTCCGGCAGGCCGTCGGTAAACAGACCGAGCTTCATCGGGTTGGGGTTAAACGATGCCACCGGCATGTCAAAATCTTTCGGATCAATACTCATGATGGTTTCTCCTCCTTAATATTCTACCCATGCGGAGTCCTTGTTCGCCGACTCAACACATTTTTCGACCCACTTGACACCCAGTACGCCCGCATGGATATCCGGGTACCAGAAGTCGATTTCCTCGCCCTTGTCGCACTTGTCAATCGCCTTGGCAAAGCGGGTGTACAGGTTGCTCCATGCCTCGAACAGACCCTCCGGGTGGCCGCCGCCAATACGGTCGTCTGCCAGAGCTTCTGGATACAGATAATTGTTGCCTCTGCCCAGCATACGCGGAGATTCGCCCTGAACCTCATAAGAGAGATAGTTCGGCTTTTCAGCGTCCCAAGCTACGGAGGCCTTTTCGCCTACGATACGAATGCGGAAACCAAACTGCTCACCAGCATTTACGCCGCTGGACCAAATATAGCCGATCGCACCATTATCATACTCCATGATGGTCATGGCGTTATCCTCCAGCTGGCGCCCCTCCACAAAGGACTGCTTGGTGCACATCAGTCTGTTGATGTGCAGCTCCGGGCAAATAGCTTCGGTCAGGTACAGCATATGCGTTCCTACGTCGCCCATAGAGAATGCCGGCCCAGCCTTCTTCGGGTCTACGCGCCAAGCCTGGGACTCCGCTTTCTTCTCCACTGCTACGTTGTTGCCGCCGTGTGCAAACTGCATATTGATAATACGGATCTTACCAAGATCTCCTCTTGCAACCATCTGGCGTGCCTGCTCGATCATCTGATGGCCGGAATAGCCGTAGGATACGAACATAATCTTGCCGCTCTTCTCGACAAGCTTCTCCAGCTCCTGCGCTTCCTCGGTGGTGAAGCACAGCGGCTTTTCGCAGTAGACATGCAGCCCGGCTTCGAGCGCCGCCTTGGCGATGGTGAAGTGGGTGAAGTTCGGGGTTGCGATGGAGACCGCCTGAATGCCGTCCGGGCGCTTGGCCTCCTCGGTAAACATGGTCTTATAATTCGGGTAGCAGCGCTCGGGAGCGACATGCAGGCTTGCGCCGAATGCCTTGCCGCGCTCGGGGTCGATGTCAAACGCACCAGCAACCAGCTCGAAGTTGAAGTCGCGCAGTGCGGCCGAGCGATGGATATAACCGATCTGGCTGCCCTTGCCGCCGCCGACCATCGCCCAGCGGATGGGATTTTCTACGTTTTTTTCACCGAAAATCATAAAAAACACTCCTTGGAAAAGTTTTGGAATTTGGGGTTACGCCGCAACGCCGAGCGGCGAGAAGAAGATGTACAGACCGATTGCGAGCAGGATGCCGAGCACCGCGACGATATGGCGGTATTTCCACGGGGTCAGGTCCACTGTGCCGGTGTGCGGCGCCGACCATTCCTCGACCGGGCGGAACTTCTGGAGGAATACCAGAATCAGCACCTCGATCACAAACAGGAAGGTCATCGCGTACAGGTAGTGGATCGGCTCGCCGGTCGTCGGGTAGGCGGGCTTCACAATCAGGAATGCGCCGTAAGCGATAAAATGGAAAGCCGTAATAACCTTGGGCGCGTAATTCGGGACGCGCTTGAACACAATTGCACCGAGAACGGTCAGCAGCAGCGGCAGCGATACAAACTGCATAATGGAGTTGAGGAAGGTCGTGATGCCGTTCGCATAAGCGACAAATGGAGAGATGGCAATCGAAATCACACCGATCACGGTACCAAAGATTTTTGCGATTTTTACATACTGCGCATCGGTTTTGCCCGGCAGCAGAATCGGCTTGCACAGGTCGAGTGCAAACATGGTGGACGCGGAATTGAGTACCGAGTTAAACGAGGACAGGATTGCGCCGAACAGCACCGCTGCAAAGAAGCCCATAACCGGCTTGGGGACAACCGCCGAAACCAGAGCGGGATATGCGACGTCGATCGCGCTGCTGCCCGCCGCCGCGATGGTATCCTGAATCGAGGGCAGGAAATAAGCGATGACGCCCGGCAGCACCAGATAGAAGAAGCCGATCGACTTCAGGAAGCCGCAGAGCATAGCGCCCTTCTGGCCTTCCTTCAGGTTTTTGGCGGCCAGTGCACGCTGGACAAACGATTGATGGGTGCACCATGCAAACAGGTTGAAGAAGAACATGCCGGTGAAGATGAGCGGCCAGGGCAGCTCGGGTTCGCGGGCGTCCCACGCCGACCAGGCGTTCAGCTTTTCTGGGCCGGTCTCCATAATGTAGCGGAAACCGTCCGCAATACCGCCGCCGGTCGTCTCATGGCCGAGCAGCGCGAGCGCAAGGAAGGGGATCATCAGACCGCCAATCAGCAGGCCGATGCCGTTGATGGTGTCCGATACGGCAACCGCCTTCAGGCCGCCGAAGATGGCGTAGCAGCCGCCGACAATGCCGATGATCACGCAGATGGCTGCAACCGCCGCAAAGCGGGAAATGCCAAGCGCGCCGGAAATGTCAAAGATACGCTCGAAAACGACGGCGCCGGAATACAGAATGACCGGCAGGTTGAGCAGTGCATACATTGCACAGATGATAATGGCGAAAATCGTCCGCGTCGGGCGGTCGAAGCGCGCCTCGATTAGCTCGGGCATGGTGGTGACACCCATGCGCAGATAGGTCGGCAGGAACACATAGGCCAGTACAAACAGCGTAAACAGCGACCCGACCTCAAACGCCATCGGGCTCATGTTCGCCGCCCAGCCCTGTCCGTTGGTGCCGACGAGCTGCTCGGCCGACAGGTTGGTCAGCAGCAGCGAGCCTGCGATGACAATGCCGGGAAGGCCATTTCCTGCAAGGAAATATCCAGACGCGGTATCCAGCTTGTCATCCTTGGTTTTCACCGCGGAAATGACCGCGACCAGAACGGTGAAAAACAGAAATGTGACGAGTATCCATACTGTGGAATTGAAAAAACTCATGAACTTTCCTCCGTTTTGTTTCTTTTTCAGGCTCTGTTCGGAGTATTTGCAGCCAGAACCCTCTTATTTTTTCTCTGTTTCTCCAAAGCTGTTTGACCGGTCCATTTTGCTTTGATGGTCTTATTATAGTGAATTCCGGGCAGTTTCGCTTTCAAAAAGCTGTTCGGATTCCGCCGGAGCGGCCGCTGTTTTTCGGCTCTTTTTCCAAGAGACTGCAAAAACCTGCACTCACTTTCCTTTGCCGGTGCACGCAAAAAAGCCGGCCTCAAAACAGAGACCGGCTTCGGATAAGAGGCGTATTAAATTTCCTTCCAGTAGTCCCGATACTGTTGGGGCGACATGCCGACCACCCGGCGGAAGGTGTTGTGGAAATTGCTGACGCTGTTGTAGCCGACCCTCAGCGCAATGTCCGTAATGGACAGTCCGCTCATCAGCAGCCATGACTGCGCTTCACCGATACGGCGGCGGATGATATACTGCCGGATGGAATATCCGGTCGCGTTTTTGAACGCATGGGAGAGATACGACTCGCCAAACCGCATGGCTTCGGAGATGGATGCAATCGAAATATCCTCCAGATAATGCTGATCGACATAGGACTGGATGGCGCGGCCCACCTCATATTCGGCGGTGGGCACCGCTTGCGCGCTCCGCACCCCCGCCTGATGGATCAGCAGCACCAGTGAGCTGAGCAGATGCCGCAGCATCTCCGGGGAGATTTTCTGCGGCTCAATCCCGGCAGCACAGATCATCGTCATGAGGGCCTCGGCTTCGTGCCGGCACCAGCCGTCATGCAGGACGGGCGACGCTCCCGCCGGAAGCAGCTGATTCGGTGACAGGCCGCGCAGCGATAAATTCCCGATCGAGCAGCTCAGGATCTCCAGACCGCTGTTCTGTACCGCGTATTCATCGTGCAATACATTGACATCAAAGATCAGGATATCTCCCGCTTTGGTCAGATAGGTCTGTCCACCGATGATATGAATGCCTTCGCCCTGACGGATCAGCAGAATCTCTACGCGGTCATCGTGCATATGCAGGGTGCGCGGCATCCGCGTATGAAGCGTATCCTGCATCTGCGCTTCAATGAGCCGCGGGCTGGTCAACAAAAGCGGTTTTGAATCGATGCTGCACATACCTTTTCCCTCCTGACAGTTCCTTTTGTATATTATAGCACAGCCAACTCGCTTTGAAATCCCTTTCCCGCTTGACATCACAAGACTTCCCGTTCTTATTGGTTCGTAAGCAATTCTGCGTCTATGTGTGTGACGCTGACCAAACAGCTATTGGCATCCTCCGGACAGTCGCTTGAGCAGATCTGCGACTCACAGCACCCAGCATTTTATCCGCTGCTTCAAACAGTATGTCGGCTGCGCGCCGCGGCAGTACCGGCAGAGAACCAGCCGTTAGCCACATGAAACGTTCCGGAAAGAAGAACGGGATTTGAAGTATTGTTTGTATCGTTCTGACCTTCGTTCTTCGAGAAAATGTCGCAACGCTGGAGTACCTGCTCACGGACCTCGGCCGGTGTGCCGAACGGCAGCACCTTCTGAGTG
>JBJDZO010000025.1:0-5364 GCA_051868095.1 Butyricicoccus sp.
CATCCGCGCCCTGTTCGCAGGCGTGGTAGACCTCGGGATAGTCGGTCATGAGCGAGTCCAGCTGCGGATTTTCAATCGGGATGCCCGCGCGCAGACGGCCGATCATGGGCTGAATGTGGCTGCACAAATCGTCGAGCAGGCCCTCATCCCCGCGGAAATCGACCTCAAGTGCGCGGCCGACCGTCTCCATCATTACAAGCACCGTCTGGCGCACATTGATGGCGCGGGTCTGGGTCAGATCGCGCGGGCTGCCCGGCCAGATGCGCGCGCCGGTCAGGTGCATGGCGATAAAGCCCGCTTCGTCGGCCGGGATGTTCATGTGCAGGACGCTGCGCAGATGGTCGGTCATGCGTTCGGCGACCGCGTATTCGGGCAGGATGCGCAGCTTTTGCAGCTTTTCCGGCTCGATATGGATGGTTTCCCCGGCGCGCAGGCGCTGCACGGCCAGCGAAATATGGACAAACAGGCTAAGAAAGCCACTGTCCGAAAAACGGATGCCGAGCTGCTCCTCGCAGTCCTCGAGCACTTCCTCGACATGTTCGGTTACGTCGGCATCCACGCCGCCAAGAAACTGGCTGCGGATGGGCAGTCCCCCCGCCGGACTGTCTCCCCGCAGCATGCCGACCAGCTGCTGTTCACCGAGCTGCTCGCAGACCACCGCCGAGATGGCCTGCCGTTTGGCAGCCTCGCTGCCTTCGACAAAAATACCCAGCCCGGGACGGCGTACCAGATGAAGCTGATAGCGTTCCAGCCAGTGCGCCACCTGATCGAGGTCACTCGACAGCGTCCCCTCGGAAATGCCCAGTTTTTCGGTGAAGTAATAGGCCTTGATCGGCTCGGACGCGGCGAGCAGCTCGCGCTGGAGCAGCTTTTGGCGCTGTACACGGTCATCGGCCGCGCTGCGGTTCGGGCTTTCCCCAAGCAGAGCGAGCAAATCCTGCCGCCGCTCGGGCGTTTCGTCGAGCATCAATCCGGAACCGGGCTTGCGGATGAGATGAAACCCGCGGCCGGTCAGCCATTGCTCAGCGGTGGGCAGCTCGCGCTGCACCGATCGGCGGCTGAGGCCAAGCTCCTCGGAAATCACGGCTGCGGTCACCGGCTGTCCGGGCGGAAAACGAACTAAAATGCGGATGATTTTTTCCGCACGCGAAGAAAGCTGCATCAGAAATCTCCCCTTTATTTTCCCTTGTCCTTTATTATACCGGAATTCGGCAAAAAACACAAACGCTGTCGAACAAACCTGCGCAAAATATGGCGTGTCCTAGCAGAGTGCACAAATGGAAAAATGTACTTTGGGCAAAATGCGAAAAACCGGGCACTTGTCACCATTGCCTGTGGCCAAAGTTGCCATATCATTTGTTTGGATTTTCCGGTTCGGCGCGGTACAATAAAGACAAGGAAAAGAGACCGGCAAACGCCGGCCCCATACAGACCGCGGCACGGAACAGAGACCGTTCCCGCGGCACTCTGAGAAGGATAGGAGATGTAAGGAAATGAAAAATGCGGTACAACGTTTTGGCAAGTTCCTAAGCGGCATGGTTATGCCGAACATCGGCGCGTTCATCGCTTGGGGCTTCATCACCGCGCTCTTCATCGCGGCGGGCTGGATCCCGAACGAAAGACTGGCCACGCTGGTCAGCCCGATGCTGAGCTATCTTCTGCCAGTTCTGATCGCGTATCAGGGCGGTAAAATGGTCGGCGGCGACCGCGGCGGCGTCATGGGCGCCATCGCAGTCATCGGCGTTATCGTCGGCGCACCCGACACCCCGATGCTCATGGGCGCCATGATTATGGGCCCGCTCGGCGGCTTCGTCATCAAGAAGTTTGACAAGGCCATGGACGGCAACATGCCGGCAGGCTTTGAGATGCTGATCAACAACTTCTCGGTCGGCATCTTCGGTATGATCCTCGCCATCCTCGGTTACTACGCAATCGGCCCCTTCATGGAGGGCGTACTCGCGGTACTGAGCGCAGGCGTTGCGGTTCTGGTCAACAACGGCATTCTGCCGCTCGTATCCATCTTCATCGAGCCGGCGAAGGTTCTGTTCCTGAACAACGCCATCAACCACGGTATTTTCACCCCGATCGGCACCGAGCAGGCTCTCGAAGCCGGCAAGTCGATCATGTACATGCTGGAAACCAACCCCGGCCCCGGCCTTGGCGTTCTGCTGGCTTACTGGGCATTCTCCAAGGATCGCGCTACCAAGGATTCGGCTCCCGGCGCTGTCATCATCCACCTGTTCGGCGGTATTCATGAGATCTACTTCCCGTACATCCTGATGAACCCGGTGGTTATCATCGCGCCGATCGTCGGCAACGCGGCAGCCATCCTGTTCTTCACCATCACCGGCGCTGGTCTGGTCGGCCCTCCGGCACCCGGCTCCATCATCGCGTTCCTCGCCATGAGCCCGAAGAGCGGCATGCTGCTCAGCATCATCGGCGTAGCCCTCGCAACCGTAATTTCGTTCCTGATCGCAGCTCCGATTGTCAAGTCTTCGGGCGCAAAGAACCTCGACGAAGCCCAGAATAAGATGAAGGACATGAAGGCCGAGGCCAAGGGCATCGCTCCGGCAGGCGCAGATGTCGGCTCGGGCGAGATCAAGAAGATCGTCTTTGCCTGTGACGCAGGCATGGGTTCGTCCGCAATGGGCGCAACCAAGTTCCGCAACCGTATTAAACCCCTCAATCTGGGCATTACTGTTACCAACACCTCGGTGGACAACGTTCCGGCGGATGCTGACGTTGTGGTTTGTCAGGTCACTCTGAAGGATCGCGCTGCCAAGAGCGCGCCGCAGGCCCGTCTTGTCACCATCGGCAACTTCCTGCAGGACGCCAATCTGGACGCACTGTATGCGCAGCTTGCAAGCCGCGGCGCAGGCGCAGCCGTTCCGGCCGCTGCGGAAGCCCCCAAGGCCAAGGGCCCGCAGGTTCTGTTCCGCGAGGGCATCAAGACCGGTCTGGCAAGCACCGATAAGGAATCGGCCATCCGTGCCGCAGGCAAGCTGCTGAACAAGCTCGGCTGCGTGGATGCAAGCTACATTGACGCCATGGTAGAGCGCGAAAAGCTGGTCACCACCTACATGGGCATGGGCGTTGCCATCCCGCACGGCACCTCGGAAGCCAAGGGCGCAGTCAAGAAATCGGGCATCGTCGTCATGCAGTACCCGGACGGCGTGGATTTCGACGGCGAAAAGGCCTATCTGATCTTCGGCATCGCCGGCGTAGGCGATGAGCACCTGGATCTGCTGGCCAAGGTTGCCGAAACCCTCGAAGACGAAGATCTGCTCGAAGACCTCAAGAAGAACGCGGATGTCGATAAGATCATGCGTGCATTCGGATAAAGTTCATTCCTACCTAAACCAGACGGGAGGCAGCCAAACCGGCTGCCTCTCGCCCCGAACCGACCTATGAAGGAGTGTTTTTTGAAATGAAGAAAGCAGTGCAGTTTGGCGCGGGCAATATCGGACGCGGCTTCATCGGCACGCTGCTCAGTCAGGCGGGCTATCATGTGACCTTTGCCGACGTGGCCGAAGCCATTATCGATAAGATCAACGCCGATAAGACCTACACCGTTCACGTGATGGACGTTGCATGCGAAGATCAGCCGATCACCGAAATCAGCGGCGTCAATTCCACAAAGCCCGAAGCGGTGGACGTGATTGCGGGCGCCGACCTTGTCACCACCGCAGTGGGTCTGGTGATTCTGCCGCGCATCGCGCCGACTATCGCCGCTGCGATTGAAAAGCGTCAGGCGGACGGTGTCAAGGAGCCGATGAACATCATTGCGTGCGAGAATGCCATCCGCGCATCCTCTCAGCTGAAGGAAGCCGTTTACGGTGCGCTGAGCGACGCAGGCAAGGCTTACGCAGACGAATACATCGGTTTCCCGGACTGCGCGGTCGACCGCATCGTGCCGCCGGTTAAGAGCGAGAATTTTATTGACGTGGTTGTGGAAAGCTACTACGAGTGGGATGTTGAGCGCGCGGGCTTCAAGGGTGAAATCCCCGAAATTCCGGGCATGAGTCTGGTCGATGATCTGATGGC
The DNA here is from genome assembly GCA_051868095.1 of Butyricicoccus sp. Taxonomy (GTDB): domain Bacteria; phylum Bacillota; class Clostridia; order Oscillospirales; family Butyricicoccaceae; genus Butyricicoccus_B. The sequence continues at coordinate 4,045 of JBJDZO010000025.1, forward strand.
CTACATCGAGCGCAAGCTGTTCACCCTGAACACCGGTCACTGCATCACTGCGTACCTCGGCAAGCTGCGCGGCCTGCCGACCATCGACAAGGCGATTGCCGACCCGGACATCTTCGCAACCGTATTCGCGGCCATGCAGGAGAGCGGCGCCGGCCTCATCAAAAAGCACGGCTTTGACGCCGAAAAGCATGCGGCTTATATCGAAAAGATCATCAGCCGCTTTAAGAATCCCTATTTGCAGGATGATGTAACCCGTGTTGGCCGCGAGCCGCTGCGCAAGCTCAGCCCAACCGACCGTCTGATCAAGCCGCTGACGACCGCTGCCGGATACAGCCTGCCGGTAGATCATCTGATTACCGGTGTAGGCGCGGCTCTGCGCTATGACAACCCCGAGGACAAGCAGAGCGCCGAGCTTCAGGCCAAGATTGCCGAAAAGGGCGTGCGCGCCGCGGCTGCCGAAGCGACCGGCCTGACCGACGAAGGTCTGCTGGACGCGATTGTGGAAGCTTACAACAAGCTCGGCTGATTTGTCACCGTTTGAAAGGAGTTTGATTCTCATGAAGGAAGTTACCTATACCATTCAGGATGCACAGGGCATCCACGCCCGTCCGGCCGGTCTGCTGGTCAAGAAGCTCAAGGAGTTTTCTTCCACCCCGGCGCTGACCAAGGGTGAAAAGACCATCGACCCGCGCAAGATGTTCGCGCTGATGGGTCTCGGCATCAAGTGCGGCGAGACCATCACCTTCACGCTCGAAGGCGCGGACGAGGATGCCGCAGCCGCAGCGCTCGAAGCATTCCTCGCGGAAAACCTTTAATTTTCGCCATCTCTCACAATCTCCCTTATAGGCAGCCTGTCACCTCTCCAAGCAGTCTGCTGCATAAAGAAAAAACCCCGGTTATCGGGGTTTTTTCTTATTTTCCGGGCGTGAACAGCCGGGTGGGCCGGTCGGCGGGCCGGATGGGGTCGACGCGCGGCGGACGCGGCTCGGGCAGGGGACAGGGTGGCGTCGGATGCATAAAATCCCTCCTTCTTTTATACGATGCCCGGCATGCGGCCGTTTGATACCGGGAAGAATCTGTGATATAATGATAAAAAGTACATGCGCGCCCGGGCGCGCTGCTGCTGGAGGGGTAAAATGATTCAACCGATTATGAAAGATGAGCGGTTTCTCGCGCAGAAGGCCGAGCCGGCCACCCGAGACGATTTACAGACCGCGGACGATCTGCTGGACACGCTGCGCGCCAACGCGGCGGGCTGTGTGGGCATGGCGGCCAATATGATCGGCGTGAACAAGCGTATCATCGCGTTTGACAACGAGG
>JBJDZO010000026.1:0-22813 GCA_051868095.1 Butyricicoccus sp.
CCTATCTCCTATCTCTTTTATTGGTCTTCCGCTGCGGTTGAGGTCTTGCCCGGCACCGGGTTGGCAATCGCTTCCGCTACCGCCTGCTGATAGATTTCGTAATCGGCCTGCCATTGCGGGTCGTTCGGGTCGGTCGGCAGGTTCGGATAGCGCTCGGTCAGAAGCGGAATGAAATACTTGTTGAACCGGGTCGCGCCGACAACGTCCATGTGCCGCTGGTCAAAGAAATTGTCCTCGGCGGTGATGCCAATCGCGTCGTAGGATGCTTCGCGGTTGAAGTCGTTGAACGGAACGCCGTATTCGGCTGCGATTTCGGCCGCAGTATGCATTTTCTGAAGATTCTCGGGCGAGATGTTGCACGGTGCCTTGATCAGCCACAATTCAATATCGTTTTGCTGACAGATTTCAATAAATTCGCGGAGATACTGCTCGTTTTTGGCGCTGAGCGGCAGCAAATCGGTATCCTGTACGCCGGTCAGGTCAAAGCGGTCGATGCGGTCGCCGCCGGTCTTGGGCGGCAGGATCACAAAGCCCTTGTACGGGTCGCGCACCTCACTCCGGCGGAAGGAAAAATCCTCGGATTTCAGGCTGGACCAGCGGGAATGGTACTTGGCAAAGTTGAACACCAGCGGGAACCGTCCGCCCTTCTCCGCGGACGCCTGTGCCAGCGCGATTTTGTTCACGCTCAGCGGAATATCATCCATGAAGGAATAATTGGTGCTGTCGGCGGCGTATTCGTTGTCCTCGTAAAGCATGTTGCACTCGAAGATGACCAGCTCGGGTTTCTGGGTCTTGAGCGCGTCTTTGAGATAGGCCACACTCGCCCACATGGGCTGCATCTGGGTGGCAAAGACATAGCTTTTGATGCCGGTCTGCTTCCAGACCTCGAGCGGCGAGAACGACGCATAGGCATGCGACGAACCAAAATACATGACCGAAAATTCGTCCTCCGGTTCGTTGTAGAAGCCCGAAATTTTGTTGGTAATATCCCACGGCTTTTCGAGCGATTTGCGTGCAAATACGTCCTGAATCGGGAAAAATGTGAAGGCGAAAATCAGGCAGAAGGCCACCGCCTGCAAAACGAACTTTTTGTTTCTGCTCATGACGCGGCCCTCCTCAGAACTGGAAATAAATGAACGCGGCGGCGTCAAAGCCCGGGCCGTAAGCGCCGAAAATCAGCACCGCGTACAGGCACACAAGATAAACAATCCAGCGCGGCACAACCGGCAAACCGGTAATCAGCGGGCGAATCGGACGCTTTTCCTTCACCAGATCGGCCACCGCCAGAATCAGAATACAGATCATGGCAAGCCAGAAGCTGGCCCTGTCCAGCCCGAGCGTGTACAGGCCAAGCGTGCCGTCCGCACTCACGGCAAACAGCGCGTCCGGCCACAGGCAGGTGATCGCACGACGGATCATGGCCACACCGGTCAGGAAGGACGGCGCACGGAAAAACAGCCACGCAAAATCGATCAGGCAGAAGGTGAACACGATACGCACCGCCGACCAAAGCTTGCTTTCGCGGTTTACATGCAGTGCGGAAAGCACCTTTTCACGCGCGGGCTTCAGAATCGCTCCGATGACCTGATACAGACCATTCAGGCCGCCCCACGCAACATAACTCCACTGTGCGCCATGCCACAGGCCGGATACGGTCATCGTCACCAGATTGTTGAAATATTTGCGCCACTTGCCCTTGCGGTTGCCGCCGAGCGGGATGTACAGATAGTCGCGGAACCACGAGGACAGCGAAATGTGCCAGCGATGCCAGAACTCACCGCAGGATTTGGACAAATATGGCTGGTTAAAGTTCTTCATCAGCGAGAAGCCGAGCACCTGCGCGGTGCCGATGGCGATATCGGAATACCCGCCGAAATCGCAGTAAATCTGCACCGCGAACAACACGGTGGCCAGCACAATCGAAATGCCTGCGACCTCGCTCCAGTTGTCATACACGTGATCGACAAGGACACCGATACGGTCGGCAATGACGACCTTTTGGAAAAAGCCCCAGAGCATTAAAAGCAGGCCGTCACGCACGCGGTCCGGGTCAAAAGAATGCGGCTGATTGACCTGAATGAGCAGGTTTTTGGAGCGCTCAATCGGGCCGGCAACCAGCTGCGGGAAAAACGATACGAACAGCGCATACTTGAAGATATTCTTTTCCGCATAGATTTCGCCGCGGTATACGTCCATCGTGTAGCTGAGCGCCTGAAAGGTATAAAACGAGATACCAACCGGCAGCAGCACATCAAAACGCGGCATCTGAATCGAAATGCCCGCCAGACCGCCGAGTGCAATAATATTATCTGAAAAGAAGCCCCAGTATTTGAAGAAAAACAGGATGGATAGGTTCAGCACAAAACTGAGCGCGACCCACAGCTTTTTCCGGCGGGTGCGGCGCGCTGCATCGGCTTCGCGGTTTTCGCGGTCGATCAGCAGGCCGCTCAGGAAGGTAATCACCGTCGAAGCAGCGATCAGCACCGCATAGCGCGGGTTCCAGCACATGTAAAAATAATAGCTGGTGACCAGCAGCCATACCCAGCGCACGCGCTGCGGAAATACAAAATACAGCAGCGTGACCAGCGGGAAAAAGATCAGAAATTGCAGGGAATTGAAGATCATGGCATGTCCTCATTCGGTGAAATGAAACGAAAATCAGGTTTCTTCGGTCGGAACGGCCTCCCCTGCCGTGCTGCGTGCGAGCAGCACCAGCAGCGTGAACATCCATACGCCCGACGCAAGGAAGCAGGCGTAGCGCAGCAGGGTTTGCATCGTGAACGTGACAGCCGTGGCGCCCGCCGCAAGCGCAATGATTGCGCCGCCGACACAGGCCGTGCACAAAATCGCGGCCAGACCAGCCGAAAAGACAAACCGGGACGGACTTGCGGTGGAATACAGGAACCCGGCGAGCGAATAGAACGCATAGGTCAGGAAAATAGCCGCAAGCAGTTCAAAACCATACAGCCCAACGAACGGCGACGCGCCGTTGTCCTTGAAGGTAATGATGAGGTCGAAACACGCCCAGAACATGGGCACAATCGTCAGCGCTGCGGTTGATTCGGTGATGGTTTTGCGGCTGAGCGCTGTTGCGATGCCGATGAAGCAGCCGCCGGTCAGCATGGCAAGAATCCACAGCGGAATCATGGGCAGATTGGACAGCGGAGAGGGCTGTACCATCAAAATGGCTTCCGGATGGGCGAGCGGGGCTGTATTTCCTGAAACAGTGAGGTACAGGCCGAACGCGCCTGCCGCAAGCATGACCAGTCCGGCGATGACTGACAGCATTTTAAAGATCGTATCGCCGCCCGAAAACGCGGTTTCAAACGCCATCCCGCGGTTTTTACGGAATTGTATCGCCGCAAACAGCAAAAACAGCGCGGCTGCCGCAGTCAGGACAATGAGACCGGTTTCGCCGGGATCGCCGTGCATTGGCAGACAGGTGCCTTGTTCGTAGCCGTGCAGCAGGTTCAGCCCGCGCAGCACGGCACCCGCGAGCGCCGCCAGACCGACCACAAACGGCGTAAAAGCTTTCAGTTTCATGGGAATTCTCCTCCCTCAGATACAGGGTCTGCAAAAATCATAGATACTATTAGTATAGCAAAATTTCGGTCAGAAACCCAGTGGCAACTGTGCCAAAGCCCGGGGCATGCGGACTGTGCGATTTGGCGACCTTGCCGCCGGGCCGGGAAGAATGTCGGAACGGCGCGTTTCTTGTGGGCTGCCGCAGGATGTGGTATACTGGAAATAAGGCGCAGCCGCGCCAACGGCCTGCGGTTATTCCCTCTATTCTCTGGAACGATTTCAGAGAGGAGGTGGTGCTATGGTTACATATTCCGAGCTGTTTCAGCTTCTTATGCTGCTTGTAGCATTTGCCGGTCTGATTTTTCAGATTTCCAGCAAAAGAAAATGACCGCCCTCACTCCTACATGACAGCGGTCAGATTCTGACTTAAATCTAAATGGGAATAACCGTCAACCGGCTGCGCCCTTTTCTATGTTTATTATAACCGCGGAACATTTATTTGTCAAACCACACAGGTAAAATCAGAAAAAACCGCCGCTGTCCCTTGTATCAAACTCTATCCTTTGTTAAAATATATATTGATTCCAAAAGCATTGCCGCCCGGCGGCAGAAAAATTTTGCGATATAGGAGTGTATCATACATGGCAAATCCGATTATTACCATTGAAATGGAAAACGGCTCCATCATCAAGGCGGAGCTGTATCCCGAAGTTGCACCGAACACGGTCAACAACTTCATCTCCCTCGTGAAGAAGGGCTTTTATGACGGCCTGATCTTCCACCGCGTTATCCCTGGCTTCATGATTCAGGGCGGCGACCCGGAGGGCACCGGCGTCGGCGGCCCGGGCTATGAGATCCGCGGCGAGTTCACTTCGAACGGCTTCCAGAACGACCTTAACCATACCCGCGGCGTGCTGTCCATGGCACGTACCCCGATGCCCGATTCGGCTGGTTCGCAGTTCTTCATCATGACCGAGGATTCCCCGCATCTGGACGGCGAGTACGCTTCCTTCGGTATGGTCATCGAAGGCATGGACGCGGTGGATGCCATCGTCAACACCCCCCGCGACTGGCGTGACCGCCCGCGTGCAAAGCAGGCCATGAAAACCGTCACCGTGGACACCTTCGGCGTCGAGTATCCGGAACCGGAAACCCTGTAAGAGTTAGGAGTTAGGAGTTAGGAGTTAGGAGGTTCGGAAGCCGGCCAAAGGCCGGAATAAAATCATCGCGCTTTGCGCGATACCAAAACTCCTACCTCCTACTTCCTCACTCCTCACTGAAAGAGCGAGGCGCATTTCCAATGATGCATTATACCAATCGAGATCAATTTATCGTGTCCGCGCCCGGCTGCATGCGTACCGACCCGGACAGTCTGGAGTCCATCATGGCGGGCAATGAGGGCGGCGCAAACGGCTGTACCCTCCCGCTGGATATGACCAGGGACGGCATTGCGGTGCTGTGTTCAAACAGCGGCTTCCGCGGCCCGGACGGCACCTTTCATGCGGTCGGTGAGGCCGATTATGTCGAGCTGCGCCGCTTTTTCCCCAAAATTGTCGCCGTCGGGCAGGCGATTGAACTGGCCAAATCGTGCGCGGCGAAAATCTGCGTGGAGCTAAAGAATCCGACCGTCTGTCCGCAGGTCAAAATTGCACTCAGCCATGCCGATTATCTGGATAACGCATACTTCGGCGGTCTGGACCCGGCTGCGGCCGCGGCGGCCGCACATAAAAATCCGGCGCTGCATATTATGGCCGATCTGCCCGGTGCGCCCCCGGACGCAGTCGCACTCATTCGGGCGGCACAAGAGGCCGGTTTGTTCGGCCTGCGCGGTGCGCCTGAGGCGTTGACCGACGAGTTGTGTGAGGAGGCGCTGCGCTGCGGTCTGTTCCTCGCCTCAACCGAATGCAGCAATTTCGATACGCTGGAAAGCCTGATGGCCCGCGGCGTGAATTTTATCGAAACCGCACGCCCCGATCTGGCGTTTGCCCTGCTGCCGCAGGTGCCGGACGAGGGTTAAGCCGAAAACCGCAAGCCGCGACGGGGTACACTGTCGCGGCTTTTGCGTGCTTTCGCGGACTTGGAGCGAAATTCTCCATTTTCCATTCTCCATTCTCAATTTGTTTGAAGGAGCATTTATGGCTGATATCACCGTACAAAATTTAACCAAATATTATGGCGACCGGCTGATTCTGTCGGATATCACCTTTGATATTCAGCCGGGCGAAAAGGTGGCCATCCTCGGGCCGAATGGCGCGGGCAAAACCACCCTGCTGCATATCCTCGCCGGGCGGCTGGAATACGACGGCGGCCATGTGGCCATCGGTGACCGCAAAGCCGTCGGTATGATCGATCAGATGCCCGATTATCCGGACGAAACCACGGTCGAGGACGTACTGCGTGCGGCGTTCCGGGATGCGGACGCGGTGCGGGGCGATATGGAAGCGCTCGAAGCCGAAATGGCCGCGCATCCGGAAAACGAAGACCTGCTGCGGCGATATGGCGCGTTGCAGCAAAAGCTGGACGCCCTCGGCGGCTACAACCGCGATTTTGAGGTGGACAAGGTCTGCAACGGTCTGGATATCCCCCCGGCGCGGCGTCTCCAGCCCTTCAACCAGCTTTCCGGCGGCGAAAAAACCCGCGTGAACCTCGCACGCATCATTCTCGAGCAGACCGACATTCTGCTGCTCGACGAGCCGACCAACCATCTGGATATGGATGCAGTGCGCTGGCTGGGCGACTATCTGGAGGGCTATGCGGGCACGGTCGTCACCGTGTCGCATGACCGGTATTTTCTTGACCAGTGCTGCACGCGCATCATTGAGGTGCACGACCGCACGGTGGAGTTTTACGCGGGATCATATTCGTTTTATGCGGTCGAGCGCGAGCGCCGCTACGAACAGCAGCTCCGCGAGCATGAAAATCAGATGGCCGAGCTGAAGCGGCTCGAAGGTGTGGCGCGCATCATGCACGAGCACGGCACCGAGCATCTGGCCAAGCGTGCAGCCTCGATCGAAAAGCGCATTGCACGCATGAAGGTCACCGACCGCCCGCGCCGCGACAAGCAGATGAGCGTGTCCTTTGGTGATCCGAACTATGAAACTGAGGATGTACTCAAGGTACGCGGTATTACGAAAAGTTATGATGGGCGGAAGATATTACAGGATGTAACATTTAATGTCCGCAACGGCGAGCGGGTGGCCATCCTTGGGGACAATGGCGCGGGTAAAACTACGCTGCTGAAAATCCTGCTCGGCGAGGAAATCGCCGACGATGGCACGATCAAAAAAGGCGTGGGTCTGCGCCCGGCGTACCTGCCGCAGATTGTCCATTTCCCCAATGAACAGCGAAATCTGATCGATACGCTGATTTACGACAAGAATGTCACCATGCAGACCGCGCGTAACCGGCTCGGTGCGTTCAAGTTTTCGGGCGAAGATCAGCTCAAGACGGTCGCAACCCTGTCCGGCGGCGAAAAAAGCCGTCTGCGGCTGTGCGAGCTGATGTATGACCCGCTGAATATGCTGATTCTCGATGAGCCGACCAACCATCTCGATTTGCTGAGCCGCGAATGGATTGAAGAAGCTGTGGAAGCGTTCACGGGCACGCTGCTGTTTGTGTCGCATGACCGCTACTTTGTCGAGCGCTTTGCAACGCGCGTGATTTATCTCGAAAATGGCGAATATATTGATTATACCGGCAATTATGAGCAGTTTTTGGCCTATCGGGAGCGTCTGCGTGCCGAAAAAACACCGGTCCCCTCCCCTGCCGCCAAGCAGGCGCCGAAGGCCGAAAAGCCCAAGGCCAAGGGCGGCACCAAGAATATCGCCAAGCGCGTTGGCGTGCTGGAACGCGAAATCAGTCAGCTCGAAGCGCAGCTCGCTGACCTCGAAAGCCGCATCAACCACAACGCGGCCGACCCGGAAAAACTGATGAGTTTACTGGCCGAAAAGGACGAAGCGGACACCATTTTGCTCGAAAAAATGGACGAATGGGAGCGGCTGAGTGAGGAGCTGGAAGGCTGATGGACAAACGGGAAGTGAAAATCTGGATGGTGCTGGCCGTCGTATTTGGCGTGCTCGGCGGTGCGTGCTTCACGTGGGAGCCCATTCGCTTCGGCACGGCGTTCCTCGGCACGCTCGCGGTCGGCTGTGCGGGCGAAGCCATCATGGTTGCACGCGCGGATGAAAATCCGGTGTGCCGTCGGGTGGCGGTGCTCGGACGGGTGTTGTTTGGGCTGTTTTTAGCGTCATTTTTCGCCATTCAGGGGCTGATTTTGTCCGGAGAACGCACCGATCAGGCGATTTATGACGCGGAATATGTGCTGGTTCTCGGCGCGCACATTTATGATGACCGGCCATCGGCTGCGCTGCAAAGTCGGCTGGACGTCGCGGCAAAACTGCTCGAGGAAAATTCGGACGCCAAGCTGGTGCTCTGCGGCGGACAAGGACCGGACGAAATCATGCCGGAAGCGCACATGATGTACGATTATCTGGTCAAAAAAGGCGTACCGGAGGGCAATTTGCTGGTCGAGGACGAGTCGAACAACACCATTCAGAACATTGCGAACGCCAAGGCCGAGTTCGATCTCGCGGGCAAAAAAACCGCGGTAATTACCAGTGAGTTCCACCTTGCGCGTGCACGCAGGCTCATGGAGCAGGCCGGGCTGGAAAATGCGGGCATGCCCGCACCGACGCCCTATGTTTCGCTGCGGCTGGTCTGCCATTTGCGCGAATATTGCTCCACACTCGGCCTGATTGTGACAGGAAGATATTTCTAACCATGGAGGGCAACGGCATGCAAATTGCAGACCTGCATATCCATTCCAAATATTCCCGCGCCACCAGCCGCGACTGTGACGCGCCCCATCTGGACTTTTGGGCGCGAAATAAGGGCATTTCTATCGTTGGAACGGGCGATTTTACCCATCCGGCGTGGCGTGAGGAGCTGAAAGCGGCCCTCTCCCCTGCTGAGGACGGGTTTTACACACTGCGCGAGGCGCATCGTCTGCCGGGAGCACCGGCGGGTGACGCGCCCCGCTTTGTCATTTCCGGGGAAATCAGTTCCATCTATAAAAAGGATGGAAAAGTGCGGAAAGTGCACAATATCATACTTTTACCCGGGTTAGATGAGGCGGAAACGCTTGCAAAGCGGCTGGAAGCCATCGGTAATATCCATTCGGACGGGCGGCCGATTCTGGGGCTGGATTGCCGCGATCTGCTCGAGATCACGCTCGATGCGTGCCCGCGTGCAGTCTTTATCCCGGCGCACATCTGGACGCCGCATTTCTCGTTGTTCGGCGCGTTCTCGGGCTTTGACACGCTGGAGGACTGCTTCGGCGATCTGGCCGGCCACATCCATGCGCTGGAAACCGGGCTGTCCTCCGACCCGGATATGAACGCGCGTGTGTCCATGCTCGACCGCTACACGCTCGTGTCCAATTCGGACGCGCATTCCCCCGCAAAGCTTGGGCGCGAGGCCAATCTGCTCGACATCGATTGGAGTTTTGACGCACTTTCGGACGCAATTGAGGGCCGAAATCCGGACGGATTCCGCGGAACAGTGGAGTTTTTCCCTGAGGAAGGCAAGTACCATCTGGACGGCCACCGGCATTGCGGTGTGTGCCTGACCCCGGCAGAAACCCTCAAATACGGCGGCCGCTGCCCGGTTTGCGGCGGCAAAATCACGATTGGCGTGGAACACCGCGTAGAGGAACTGGCCGACCGTCCGGCGGGCGCCAAGCGCGAAAAACCGTTTGAAAGTCTGGCGCCGCTGCCCGAAGTCATCGCGGCTTCGACCGGTGCAAGTGCTGCGGGCAAGCGCGTGCAGGAACAGTATCAGCGCCTGCTGCGCGAGCTGGGGCCGGAATTTTACATCCTGCGGGAAGCGCCGCTTGCCGACGTGGGACAGGTCGCGGGTGAATGGGTACAGGAAGGTCTGCGCCGTCTGCGCGCGGGCGAAGTGGTGCGAAAACCCGGCTTTGACGGGCAATATGGCGTGATTGAGCTGCTTTCTCCGGCTGAAATCGGTGCCATTGGCGGACAGATCAGCCTGTTCGGCATATCGGAAGCATCTAAAAAGGAGAGCGTGCACGAGGACATAGAACAGCTTGTGTTAGAACTGGAGCCGAAAGGTTCGGAAATATTACCTTCCCCTGCTCCGGCAGGTGGATTGAACGAGGAACAGCGCACGGCTGCGTGCACAACTGCACGCATTACCGCCGTATCCGCCGGGCCGGGCACCGGTAAAACCCAGACACTGACCGCACGCATTGCCCATATGATTGGTACACTGGGCATTTCTCCGGCGCAAATTGTGGCGGTGACCTTCACCAATCAGGCGGCCGAGGGTTTGCGGCAGCGTTTGGCGCAGACGCTTGGCGGCAAACGTGCAATTCGCGGCCTGACTGTGGGCACATTTCACGCGATTGCGCTCGCCCGCCGAAAAGTACGCGGGCAGTCCGGCACACTGCTTGCACCCGATGAGGCGCTGATGCTGGCCGCACAGGCCATTCGCGAAACCGGTTGGGACGGCCCGCCTTCGAAGTTTTTGCAGGCGGTTTCCGCGCTGAAAAACGGTGTGGATGAGGAGCGCGCCGGGTTATTACATGAGCAGATGGCGGTATATGATTGGAAACTGCGCGTTGCCGGGGCGGTCGATTATGACGATTTGCTGCTGGATGAGTTGGAAGCTTGTAAAGCGGAAAAAAAACGAAAAAAGCCTTGTCATGTGCTTGTTGATGAGTTTCAGGACGTAAATGATACACAATATCAGCTTGCGCGCGCATGGAGCACGGGCGGGACGCTGTTTGTAATCGGTGATCCAGATCAGGCGATTTATGGATTCCGCGGCGCGTCGGACAACTGCTTTGCGCGGCTGGCTGCTGACGAGCCGGAGCTGTGTGCAGTGCGGCTCGTCCGGAACTATCGTGCCGCTCCCGAGATTCTGGCGTGCACACAGCCGGTCATTGCGTGCAATCCGGGCGGTGAACGCCCCCTCTCCCCTACCCGGCCTGCGGGCGGCGTAGTGCGGCTGGTGCATGCAGACGGTCCGAGCGATGAGGCCAGCTTTGTTGCACGGGATATCGCGCAGATGGTCGGCGGTGTGGATATGTTGGCTGCCGGACGGCGGGATGCCGTGCAGGCGGTGCGCAGTTTTGGTGAGATCGCGGTGCTGTGCCGCACCCGCCGCCAGCTGGACCGGTTGGAACGCACACTGTCACGCGCTGGAATTCCCTGCATGGTAGCCGGACGCGGAGACTATTTGAGTGCGCCGTGTGTGCATGGTGTGCTTTGTTTCCTGCGCTTTCTGCAAAACCCGTCAGATACCATTGCTTTGCGTGCGTCATTGCGTGCAATTTGGAATTGTCCGGAAGATCGCATTGATGGTTTTGCCCGGCTATATGAAGATTCACCGGACAATTTGGCGGTTGAGGAGTTGACCGCGCGCGGCGCACCTTACGCGGAAGACGGGCGGCTGCGGCTGGTGCTCGCGGAAATGGAAGCGCTTTCTCCTACTCTTGCAAAGGCAAAACCGGTCAAATTGCTGACCGATTGGGCAGAACGTTATAACTTGCAAGAAAATGTGGATTTTGCGAGATTTATACAGCTTTCTGCCTTTTATAAGGATGTTTCAGCGCTGCTGGACGGTGTGCTGCTCGGTGCGGAAGGCGACCTGCTGCGCACGAGTGCCAGAAAATATGCGTCAGGCGCGGTGACATTGTCCACCCTGCACGGCGCAAAGGGATTGGAATTCGGCGCAGTGTATTTGTGCGGTCTGGCGCGGGGCTGCGTGCCTCTTGAAAGTTCTGCACAGCCTGTGGATATCTTTGAGGAGCGACGTCTGTTTTATGTGGGCATGACGCGTGCAAAGGATGAGCTGGTGCTGGTCGCGCAGGAGCAACCTTCGCCGTTTCTGGATGAAATTCCAGCCGGTATGTATGAAGAAGAACGCACCTCCGTACGGCGCGGAAGCAGCGGCGTGCAGCTCAGTCTGTTCTGAACGCACATATTCAAGATTGACAAATACAAAAAAACGGGGTACGCTGTAAAAAACAGCATAGAATGCGAGGGACAAAAAATGATTACTGTTGGTATGAAGGGCGCGCAGGAGTTGACGGTTACCGAGGAGCTGTTGGCAAATAAGGTAGGCAGCGGTTTGGTGGCTGTGTACGCAACCCCGATGATGATTGCGGGCATTGAAGGCACGGCGGCGGCTTCGGTTGCGGCCGAACTGGATGAGGGCAAGACCACGGTTGGCATGCAGATCAATGTAAGCCATGTAGCGGCGACCCCGGCAGGCATGAAGGTGCACTTTGAGACCGAACTGATCGAGATTGCGCCGAATGGCAAGGTGCTGACCTTCAAGGTTGCGGCTTATGACGAAAAGGGCCTGATCGGTGAGGGAACGCATCAGCGTGCCATTGTCGATAAAGCGCGTTTTGAAGCCAAAGCACAGGCGAAATTGGATTGATTTCCAAACAAAAAAAGTCGCTTCTGAGTTGAGCATGCTCAGAGGCGGCTTTTCTTATGCGTTTCTTCAGAAAAGGGATTTGATCTGATCCATGCGGTTAAGTGCCAGTTGATAACCGTGATCATAGTTTTTCTTGAGCATGCTCACATCGCTTTCGAAGGAATTCAGTGGATATTCTGGCTGAAGCAGAACGGTGTTCTCCGGCTGCTTTTTGACAAGCTGACGGCAGAAACACAAGGTATCGTTGTAACGTTTCGCACGGCTGAGCATGACCTCGGAAAGCTGCGGATATTTGTGGCGCAGGGCGTGCGCCGCCATACGGGTAGATGTCGAGGTCGTCTTGTGGTAGCCGGCCGGCTGAGTGAGGACAATCAGATTTTTTGAATTTCCGTCATGTAAAGACTTCACAATCGGAATCGGATCGGCCAGCCCGCCGTCATAATACGGCACGCCGTTGATCTCAATCGCTGGAAAACAGAAGGGAATCGCACATGTTGCACGCAGCATAGTACACGGCAGATCGAGCTGCTTGCCGTCAAGATATTCGGCCTGTCCGGTGCGTGCATTTGTCACGCCGACAAGCACGCGGCCTGAATAGGCGTTGAATGTGTCCCAGTCAAAAGGCAGGAGTTTGTTCGGAATTTGGTCATATGCGAAGTCTAAACCAAAGATTGAGCCGCATTTTGGGTAGTTTTGAATCGAAAAATAGCGTTTGTCGTTGCGGTAGTCCAAAGCGACGTGCAGGTTGCGTTCACGCTGGCGGGAAAGATAGGAAAAAGCGTTCGTAATGCCCGCGGACACGCCGATTACGTAGTCAAACATCACGTCGTGGTCAAGCAAAGCGTCCATAACGCCGCAGGAGAAAATCGGGCGGAACGTGCCGCCCTCGAGAATTAATCCAGGCATGGTTCATTTTCCTTTCCGCCGGGGGTGAGAACAAAGTCAATTTGACCGCTTGCGCGGCTGGCGCTGATCAAACGCACGCACACCTGCGTGCCAATCGTATACCGCACACCTGCGCGGTTGGTGAGAGCCATTTTCTGATCGTCATATTCAAAGTAGCCGGGCAGCGATTCGATGCGCACAAGGCCCTCAGCGCCGTTCTGAAGGGCGACAAAAATGCCGAATGCCTGCACGCCGGACACTTCGCCGTCGAAATCCTGCCCGAGAAAACGCTCCATGTACGCCGCAATGTACAGCTTGTCGATGTCGCGTTCAGCAGTGTCGGCGGCCAGCTCGCGCGTGGTCGACTGGCTGGCAGCATTTTCACAGAATTGGTAGTCCGTGCGCGTGAACGCATCGCCGGAAAGCGCCTTTTGCAGCATGCGATGAGTCGCTAAATCAGGATACCGGCGAATTGGAGAGGTAAAATGCAGGTAATATTTGGCCTGCAAGCCGTAATGGCCGAGATTTTCCTCCGAATAGCGTGCACGCGCAAGTGAACGCAGTAAAAGAGTTGGCAAAGCGCGTTGTCTGGGGTCATTTCCTGCCTGATCGAGCACGGCTTGGAACTGTTTGGTGTCCTGCGGCTTGTTCGGATCAATGCGGTAGCCGAATGGGCGTGCAAACTGTGCAAAGACACGCAGTTTCTCCGGATCGGGGTTTTCATGCACGCGAAATACCGCCGGGTGGCCGTGCTTGTCCATAAATTCCGCGACCGCTTCGTTGGCTTGCAGCATAAATTCCTCGATCATTTTTTCCGCGCGGCCACGGTCACGATAGCACAGTTCGACCGGTTCTCCGTGCTCGTCCACCGTAATTTCCGCTTCGGGGATGTCCAGATCCAGTGCGCCGCGCTCCATGCGCCGCTTGCGCAGAATATCCGCTAAATCGGCCATTTTACAGGCGGTATTTGCCAGAAAAGCATATTTTTCAGTCAGTTCTGGGTCACCGTCCAAAATTTTATTGACGTCCTTGTAGGTCATGCGTGCTTTGGAACGGATGACCGATTTCGAGAAGTCGGCCTTGTGACGGCGGCCGTCCGGCCCAAACTCCAGAAAGGCCGAAAAGGCCAGCCGGTCCTCGTTCGGGACCAGCGAGCATAGACCGTCGGACAGGGCGAACGGCAGCATGGGGACAACATGGCCGGGGTAGTAAACCGACGTGCCGCGGCGGTATGCGTCGTCGTCGAGGGGAGTGCCGGGTGTAACATAATGTGACACATCTGCGATGTGCACGCAAAGAAGCACGCAGCCGTTTGCCAGTGGGGTCAGCGAAACCGCATCATCGAAATCCTTCGCGCTGTCGCCGTCGATCGTGAAGATCAGCTCATCCCGCAGGTCGCGGCGACCCTCCAGCGCATCCGCCGGAATGCGGTCACCAAGGCTGTCCGCCTGCGCGGTCGCTTCGGAGGAAAAAGGCTCCTGAATACCATTTTCGTGCAAAATTGCTGCAATTGATGCCTGCATGGTGCCGTTTTCTCCGAAAATTTGCGTCACTGCCGCCTGCGGCAGCACCTTACCCTCACCATAGTACATCATGCGCACGGCTACGCGGTCGCCCGGCTGCGCGCCGTTCAGATGGGCTTTGGGCAGCATGATTTCCGGATATTTTTTGCTGGACGGCTCCAGCATGCACGATTTTCCGCGGCGGCGCACTGCGCCTACAATTTCTTCCCGGCTGCGCTCCAGCACACGGAGCACCTCGCCCTCGCGACGAAGGGTACCATTTCGGCGGCGACCGTTTTCCTGCACGCGAATCAGCACGCGGTCACCATGCCAGGCACCACCGTCTGCGTGCGGCGGAATAAAAATGTCGCCCTGTTCGTCCTTTTCATCGGGCGCGACAAAGCCAAAGCCGCGTTCGGTGGCCAGATATACGCCCGCGGTGCAGCCGAAATGCGCGGCCTGCGCCAGACGGTTTTTCTTATTTTTTACAATCTGCCCGCTGTGGGTCAGCCGATCAAGGCATGCAGCCAGCTCCTGTTTGCCCGCGCCGGGCAGCAGGCGGCGCAGTTCCTCGATCCGCATCGGGCGCGCGAGCAGATCAAACACCCTGCGATCAAGCTCTTCCATGGGTTGTCCTCCTTTCAGGAGAGGGTGGATATCTTTGGATACTATCATTATACGCCGTTTGCGGGCGTTTTAAAAGCGTGACATAAACGGCTTTCATGGCTGAGTCTGCTTGGTTTGCAGGCCCTTGATGGACCGGCGAAAAAAGAAAATAAAAAATTTGAAAAAAGTTGTTGACAAATCGCGGATTATCCGGTATATTAATAGAGCACTTTGCAAATGGCTCGGTAGCTCAGTCGGTTAGAGCGCCGGCCTGTCACGCCGGAGGTCGAGGGTTCAAGTCCCTTCCGAGTCGCCATTTTTTCTTTTTTTGTTCGTTCCGAGGATACTCGGAAGGGACTTGAAAAGGATCGCAAAGGCAACATGCCGGTGGCATGTTGATCTGCGTCCGGGGAAAGTCCATTGCAAGCGAAGCTTGCCACTGCTTTCTTCCGAGTCGCCATTATGCTGCTGTAGCTCAGTAGGTAGAGCGCATCCTTGGTAAGGATGAGGTCGGCCGTTCAAATCGGCTCAGCAGCTCCAAATTCACTGTAAGTTCTTCTTACAGTGAATTTTTTTTTGCGCAAAAACATTTTTTACCCACAAAAAAACGGTCAATCCTTACGGATCGACCGTTTTTTTTTCATACTTAGCCGCGCAGATTGCGTACAAAATTCTGCATGCGCTCATAAGAGCATACACTATCCGCGTGCAGAATCACCTGACCTTGTTCGCGTTCATCCAGTGACAAATAATACTCTTTTGCGCGCGGTTCGGCAGAAATCAGACTCTGTACACAATCATACAGCGTTTCTTCTCGGCTGGAAACCGGTTCCTGCATCTTTCAATCACCTCGGGACTAGTATATGCCTGTCCGCGAAGTTTATGCCCGGAAAAACTCCTCGTCCCGCCCGCAGGCGAAGTGAAATTTTCTTTGCCTACTTTCTTTTATAAAAGAAAGTAGGTCAGCGGTTGGTGCGGCGCCAGATGTGCATCTTTTCGGCGTCTGCAATCAGCTGCTCACGGAAGTCCGGATGTGCAATGGAAATCAGCGCCTCAGCACGCTCCCAAGTGGACAGACCCTTCAGATTGACCATGCCGTACTCGGTGACGACATAATGCACGCAGGAACGGGGATCGGTGACAATTGCGCCGTTTGCAAGCGTCGGACGAATGCGCGATGCAATCGTGCCGTCCTTCTGCTTAAAGGTCGAGGACATGCAGATAAAGCTCTTGCCGCCCTTGGACAGATATGCGCCCATCGCAAAATCCAGCTGGCCGCCCGTGCCCGAAATGTGCTTGGTGCCTGCGGATTCCGCGTTGACCTGACCAAACAGGTCAATATCAATCGCGTTGTTGATCGAAATAAAATTGTCGATCTGCGAGATGACATGAACGTCGTTGGTGTAGCCAACCGATGCCGCCATGACATCCGGATTGTGATCGATATAATCATACAGCTTCTTAGTACCGGCTGCAAATGCATAAACCTGACGGCCGCGATCCAGTGCCTTCTGACGACCGGTGATCTTGCCGGCTGCCGCAATGTCTACAAAACCATCCACATACATTTCCGTATGCACCGACAGATCCTTCAGATCCGACTGGGCAATCATTGCGCCAATGGTGTTCGGCATGCCGCCAATACCAAGCTGCAGGCATGCACCATTCGGAATCTCGGGAACGATCAGGTTCGCTACTGCGGTATCCACCTCGGTGGGTGCGCCGCCGCCGCCAAGCTCTGCAATCGCGGGATTTTCACCCTCAACCACCATCGTGACATCCTGAATGTTGATCTCCGTGCCGCTTAGACCGTTCACCCACGGCATATTCTCGTTGACTTCCACGATAATGCACTTGGCACGCTCGAGAATCTCCGCCAGATGCGAACGGTTCAGGCCAAAGTTGAAATTACCATGCGCATCCATCGGCGTGGTCTGAAGCATGACCACATCAACCGGCGCCAGATGCTCAGAATAAAAACGGGGCAGCTCAGAATAACGCATCGGGCCAAAATAACCCATGCCCTTGGCCATAATCTTGCGGTCAATGCCGCTGCAATGCCACGAATGCCAGGTGAAATGCTCGCCCGCATCCTCTGCCTTGCAGATTTCCGGCATCCACATCGTTACGCCGCCGCGTACCTTCACATCGTACAGCTCATCCTTGCGGGCAGCTAACGCCTTGTCCAGCGCAATCGGATGCTGGGCGCACCAAGTATAATCTACCCAATCGCCGCTTTTCACAACCTTTACCGCTTCTTCTGCGGTCGTCAGCTTCTGCGCGTACAGTGCTTTATAATCCATGGAAAAGACCTCCTTAAAATAGAAAAGCTCGCTTGTTAAGATTATATCAATGTGCGCGGAAATCGTCAAGTAGAGTGCGCTTTTCCCGGGGAATTTCCGCAAGAATTGCGCAGTTTTGCACACAAATCCACCAGAAAGAGAAAAGAAAATACAGTGTTTGCCGAAAATCAAAAAGCCTTCCCGTTTGGGAAGGCTTTTCGGTTACATACCGGGCAGAATCTGATAACCATTCTGGCGCAGCGTATGCAGCAGGCGTTCGCCATGCTCCTTGCCGCCGACTTCGCAGACTACGTGAATAATCGCGTCACCGATGTCCAGATCGGCCTGTACGCGGTCATGCTGGAAACGGATAATATTCGCGTTCTGGTCAGCCACCAGATGTGCAAAGCGCTCGAGCGCGCCGGGCGCGTCGGGCATAATGGTCGAGAATTTGAGGTGACGGCAGCGGGTGACAAGGCCCTTTTCCACAATCTTATGGATAAAGGATACGTCAATGTTGCCGCCCGACAGCACACAGCAGACCTTTTTGCCCGCGATGTCGATTTTCTGGTTGAGAACCGCCGCAAGTGGAGCCGCACCGGCCGGCTCTACGACCTGCTTGGTGCGCTCGATCAGCAGCAGGATAGCACCCGCAATCTCGGAATCGGACACCGTAACCATCTTGTCCACATACTGATTGATGTACGCCATGGTTTTTGCGCCCGGGGTCTTGACCGCGATGCCGTCCGCGATGGTGTGTACCGAAGCCGAGGGCATAACCTGATCCTTCTGGAAGGACGCGACAATCGAATTGGCGCCCTCCGCCTGTACACCGATGACCTGAATGCGCGGATTGATCTGCTTGATGCAGGCCGCAATGCCTGAAATCAGGCCGCCGCCGCCCGCCGGAACAAACACCATATCAACGGTTGGCAGATCGGACAGAATCTCCAGCGCAATCGTGCCCTGACCGGCCATAACGTCCTCATCGTCAAAGGGATGGATGAATTCCGCGCCCTCCTGCTCGACGATTTCGCATGCCTTGGCATAGGCTTCGTCATAAATCGCGCCATGGAGCACGACCTTGGCGCCATAGCCCTTGGTTGCAGAAACCTTGGCAATCGGCGTGGAACGCGGCATGACAATTGTTGCGGGAACGCCGATCTGGGAGGCCGCAAACGCAACACCCTGCGCATGGTTGCCCGCCGAAGAAGCAACAACCGCATTCAGGCCGCCCTCTTCATAGCGCTTCATAATCTTGTTGTAAGCACCGCGCACCTTAAAGGAACCGGTTTTCTGCTGATTTTCGTATTTCAGATAGACTTCCGCGCCCGACATTTCAGAGAAGGTCTTGGACGAGGAAAGCGGGATGGTATGGATGACGTTTTTAAGACGGCCAGCTGCCGCCTGGAAGTCGTTCACGCTTAACATGGCGCATACTCCTTTATATATTGTTCAGTTATCCTTTAGTTTACCACGCCGGACGGCAAAATACAAGTATGCTGGGCAATCCCCTTGCAAAGCCCTCCGGGGGATTCTTTTCAGGTGCGGTCATTGCTCACCGCTGCCGTAAATCTTTCAGAAAAACACCGACATTCCCTCAGAAAATGCGCATCGGGACAGGACTTTGCACAAGCATTTGCTATTGTTTTTTGGCCGGTCGGTTGCTATAATAGGATTGACAGAAAATAAACAATGGGCGGCAGCAACAGGAAAGGACAACCGGGACATGAATGAATTGGAAATTGGATTCCGCACGGCGATGGTTGGCGGTTTCCAGCGGGATGATGTCCTCAAATATATCGAGGAAATGGCGCAGAGCCATGCAAAGGAAATCGATACGTTGAAGGAACAGCTGAAGCAGGCCGAAGCCGACCGGGATGCGCAGAGCCAACAAGCGCACAACGCGGAAACCGAAGCGAAACAGCTGCGCGGGCAGCTCGCCGAGCAGACGGCTGCGCTCGAACAGGTGCGCACCGAGCTGAACCGCGCGAAACAGGCGCTCGAACAGGCCGAAAGCCAGACCGTGATGCAGAACGACGAGTGCAGTGATTTGCAGCAGCAGCGCGACGCGCTTCAGGTGCAGGTCGATGAGCTGCGGCGGCAGAATGACAGCCTGAGCGAAAAGGTGCGCGAATACGACGAAGCGCGCGACAGCTTGGCAGAAATTGAGCTGTGCGCCCGTAAGCGGGCCAGAAAGCTCGAGCAGGACACCAACGAACAGGCAGAGGGCATCCGCGCCGCAGCCGAACAGGCCGCTGCGGAAATCCATGCCGCGGCTGACCGGTATGCGGAGGAGACCCGCACGGCGGCCGAACAGTACGCCGAAGAAACCCGTACCGCGGCCGACGCTTATGCGGCGGCGGTGCATGAGCAAGCCGAAGAAGCAGCCCGTGTGCTGCGCGAACAGACCGAGGCAGCCTGTGCCTGCCAGAAGGCCGAGGCACAGCAGACGGTCGATGCCATGGTACAGCAGATGGAGCGCATGATGGGCGACTGCCGCGGTGCAATGGACGTGCTGGCGCGCTACAAGACGCGCATGGCAGAATCGGCTTCGGAAGGAACTGCGGATGCACCGGCAGATGCACCGCAGGAATCGCACGATCATAAAGTGATGGATATACTCAGCAGCCTGCGCGGTAAGAATGGCCGCACATGAGGAGGAACACAATGGCACATTACGATTTACATACCAGTGAGCTCAAGGAGATGGCGCCCAAGCTGCGTGCGGGCGATACCGTCACCCTGACCGGTACCCTGTATACCGCACGTGACGCGGCGCATAAGCGCATCGTTGCCGCTATGGAAGCGGGGGAGCCGCTGCCCTTTGATCTGGACGGCGCGGCGGTTTACTATGCTGGACCCACCCCGGCCAAGCCCGGTCAGGTGATCGGCTCGGTCGGCCCCACCACTTCCGGCCGTATGGACCCCTATTCCCCGACTCTGCTTGACGCCGGCCTGACCTGCATGATCGGCAAGGGCGTGCGTTCGCAGGCGGTTGTGGACGCCATGAAGCGCAACGGCGGCGTCTATATGGTCGCCATCGGCGGCGCGGGCGCGGTCAAGGCCGATTCGATTAAGGGGCTGGAAGTGATTGCATATGACGATCTTGGCTGTGAGTCGGTCAAGCGTCTGACCGTCGAAGGCTTTACCGCCATCGTTTCGATGGATTGCGAGGGAGGCAATCTGTACGAAGACGGCGTGGCAAAATATAAGGCGGATAACGCCTGATTTTCCATCAGCAGGAAACTAAAGAGAGAGTGCGAGAGATGAGATCCTAAAGAAAAATGATGGAGGAAACAAATGAGAACCTTTGAAACCGATGTACAACTGCTCAAGTATCATGTTCTGAAAGAGGTTGCCGCGCGTGCGTTCGACGGCAACCTGATGGAATCCTATTACGAAATCCCGAAAATCATTTCGCCCGGCCCCAAGGCCACCATGCGCTGCTGCATCTACAAGGAACGTGCGGTTGCACAGGAGCGCGTGCGTCTGGCCATGGGCGGCGACCGCCGCAATCCGAACGTCATTGAGGTTATCCCGATTGCGTGCGACGAATGCCCGGTAGAGCGTTACACGGTCTCGGAATCGTGCCGCGGCTGTATTTCTCAGCGCTGCATCAAAAACTGCCCCAAAAAGGCCATTTCCAAGGACAAGCGCGGCCGTGCCGTGATCGATCTGGATATGTGCATTGAGTGCGGCCGCTGCGCCAAGGTCTGCCCCTACGGCGCAATTACCGAGCATGTGCGCCCGTGTGAGCGTTCGTGCAAGGTCGGCGCAATCAAGATGAACGAGGAAAAGAAGGCCGAAATCAATATCGATAAGTGCATCGCCTGCGGCGCATGTGTATCTGCGTGCCCGTTTGGCGCGGTTATGGACAAGTCGTTCATGGTAGATGCCATCAACATCATTCACAACGCGATTGACCGCTTCGGTGAGCGCAACTATAAGGTTGCGGCGATTGTTGCTCCGGCGATTGCCGCGCAGTTCAGCGACTGCTCGCTGGGTCAGGTGGCGTCCGGTATCCGTGCGCTCGGCATCGATTACGTGGTCGAGGCCGCGATGGGCGCGGATATGGTTGCTGACAAGGAGGCGCAGGAGCTGGCCGAAAAGGGCTTCCTGACCTCATCCTGCTGCCCGGCGTTTGTCTCGTACATCGAAAAGCAGGTGCCTGAACTCGCTGGCAACATTTCGCATAACCTGTCTCCGATGGCGGAAATTGGCCGCTTCATCAAGATGAACGGCGATACCCCGGTTAAGACCATCTTCATCGGGCCGTGCACGGCCAAGAAGCAGGAAAAGGCTAAGCCCGCGGTCGATATGTGGATTGACTGCGTGATTACCTTCGAGGAATTGCAGGCGATGATCGATGCCAAGGGCATCAATCTGCCGGATATGGACGAAACCCCCGTCAATGATGCGTCCTATTTTGGCCGCGTATTCGGCCGTTCGGGCGGTCTGACCGAGGCGGTGCTTCAGGTTGCCAAGGAGCGCGGTATGGACTTCGAGGTGAAGGCTGAGGTTTGCAGCGGCATTGAGGAATGCAAGGCCGCGCTGCTCAAGGCCAAGTTCGGCAAGCTGGAGAAGAACTTCATTGAGGGCATGGCCTGCACAGGCGGCTGCGTGAGCGGCCCGTGCAGTCTGGTGCATGAGGTCAAGAGCAAGATGAAGGTCGATCAGTACGGCAAGAAGAGCCAGCATGAGGGCGTTGCCGACGCGATCAAGGATTACAAGGTCGGCGTATAATTCCGGAAAAAGAAGAACGGCATGGCGAAAAGCCATGCCGTTTTTTGCTTGCAGAAACGATCAGCCCGGGATATCCCCGACGCCGTTCAGGATGTGGCGCGGACGATAGGAATACTGCTCGACATCCGCGCGCGAGGTGCAGCCGGACAGCACCAAAACGGTGTCCAGACCGCTTTCCATACCCGCGACGATGTCGGTATCCATGCGGTCGCCAACCATTGCGGCTTCCTCGGAATGCACGCCCAGCAGCCGCAGGCCGGTGCGCATCATGAGCGGGTTGGGCTTGCCGACGTAGTACGCCTGCTTGCCGGTGGCCAGCTCAATCGGCGCGACCAGTGCCCGGCAGGCCGGAATAATGCCCTGTTCGGACGGGCCGGTAAGGTCGGAGTTGGTCGCTACCAGACGTGCGCCGCGCTGGATATAGCCGACCGCTTTGATGATGGTTTCGTAGTTGTAGCTGGTGGTTTCGCCCGCGATGACGTAATCAGGATCCACATCGTTCATGGTAATGCCCACATCGTACAGCGCGTTGACCAGACCGGGCGCACCGATGACGTAAGCCGTACAGCCGGGCGACTGCTGGGCGAGAAAGGCCGCGGTCGCCAGCGCCGACGTATAGAAATGGTCCTCGCTCACGTCCAGCCCCATACGCGCCAGCTTTTGCTGAAGCTCACGCGGGGAACGCTCGGACGAGTTGGTTAAAAACAGAAAGCTTTTGTTTTCCCGGTGCAGCCAATCGACAAATTCGGGCACACCGGGCAGCAGACGGTTGCCGTGATAGATGACACCGTCCATATC
>JBJDZO010000027.1:0-5361 GCA_051868095.1 Butyricicoccus sp.
GGTCGTTGATGCGTGTGGTCAGCTTGCCGTCCGAATACGCGCCCGCGCCGCCCTCACCAAACTGGATGTTGGAATCGGGGTCCAACGCGCCGCCGCTCCAAAAACGTTCCACCGCCGCATCACGCGCGTCAATCGCGTCGCCGCGTTCCAGCACCAATGGCTGATATCCAAATCGTGCAAGGGTATGCGCGGCAAACAGACCCGCAGGCCCCAAACCTACCACAATCGGCCGGTGCGTCAGTTTTTCTTTTCCAAATTTCGGTGCAAACGGTCTGGTTTCCTTATAACGCACAGAGGGCATTTGCAGACTGGCTGCAAATGCCTCCTCGTTGCCCAGTCCGTCCAGCACAATCGTATAAACCTGATGGATGTGGCCATGACGCGCATCGATCGACACCCGATAGACCGACGCTTCCCCATCCCCTGCGCCGAGGCCGCACAATCTGCGCGCGGCCTCCAGCGCCGATTCCTCAGGCTCGCCAAATGGCTGCCGGATTCCTGATACAAAAATACTCAAGACTGGTTATTTTCCTCCTCTTGGGTTTCCACGGAAATGATCGCGGTCAGATCGGTGCTAATCACTGCAACTCCGCTCCGATCGACTGTAATCGTCACCGGAACCGTGTGACTGCCTTCCCCGAGTGTGGACGAATCAAACTCAACCTCGGCGTGAAGATCGGCTGCCGTAATGCCTGCCACCAGATGGGCTTTGCCCTGAATTTCCACGCTCAGTGAGTTCGTATGAAGCGTTACCTCCGGCGGCTGTTCCTCATTATTTTTATCGTTCAGCTCAATATTGGAAAGCTCAATCGTCCGCGTGACGTTTTCGTCCATGGTCAACGTCACACGCGCAGAAGATGTCTCACCTTCCATCAGTTTTACGCCCGACGGAAGCTTGATATTGAGTGTAAATTGCTGACCGTCATCGGTTATCTGGCTCAGATCAATGCTGCCAAGCGAAAGCGAGGTCAGTGCATTTACGTCATTCTTTGCGCCGTAAACCCGCACGCTCTCCGGCTCAATCTTCACGTCAACCATATCGCGTGAAAGCTCCTCTGTGGGAATCAGCGTCACTTCCAGCGGCACGGATACCACATGATTCAGCCCAACAGCAACATCTATCGTCTGGTCTTCCATCGATACATACGGCGAATCAATCAGCGAATCGTCCTCTGCATACAGCGATACCCGGCAGGTCTGCGCCATATTCTTGGAGATGTCCTGCAAATCTACGGTTACAAGCGCATAATCCACGGTCGAAATCACACTTTCTGCGCCGCGCACTGTAATTTTCTGCTTGCTCGGCGTCAGTTTGTCGATCAGGCGATCGCCCGAAAGATCATTCATGGTCGTCACCTTAACCGGAACGCTCTTTGTCACGATGTTTTCCACCTTAAATTGCAGTCGCTGCGGCTTGAAGGAAATCGAATCCGCCTTCGGTACCGTCACTACCGGCTGCATATAATACGTGCTGGCTTCCTGAATATCCGAAAAGTCCACAGTCGCCCGGATATCCGATGCATTCAGTTTCACCACATCATCCGTCGGGCCAGTGACGTTAATGTCAATCCGCGGTTCGGTTTCGGTTACCAGAATCAGTCCGCGTTCCTCAAGCTGCTCCATGCCGGTCGTTTCCACAGCAATCCCCGGGAATTTGGCGATCTTCGCCGGATTTTCAATCATCACTACATACGACCACAGAAAAACCGCTACAAACAGGGCTACAATTTTTAAAACGATATCATGCTTCTTTAAAAAGTTCATTTTTTCGTCTTTCCCTTTCTTTGCGGCAGAATGCTGACATGCTTTTTCTTCTTGTCGCTGGTCTCCGGAATCAACTCATTCTCCAGAATCTTCCGCAGAGTTTCCGGGTCAAGCTGGCGCTTCAACATGCCGCCAATGGCCACAGAAATTGCACCGGTCTCCTCGGAAACTACAACCACAACGGCATCCGAATTTTCACTCATGCCGACTGCCGAACGATGGCGGGTACCAAGATCGCGGCTAAGGTTGAGGTTTTTGGACAGCGGCAGCACGCAGCCTGCTGAATGGATGCGGCCGTCACGCAAAATCATTGCGCCGTCATGCAGCGGCGATTTGGGATAGAAGATATTTTTAATCAGCTCCGCGGACGGCTCAGCATCAATGCGCGTACCCGATTTCGTAATCTCGCCCAAGCGCTCGTTGCGCTCGAACACCATCAGTGCGCCCGTGCGCGACCAGCTCATGGATTCGCAGGCAAGCACGGTCTGCGAAATCGCAAAATCGATTTCGGTTTCACCGCTTTCCCGCCGAACGAGCAGCTTGGTTACACGTCCCATGCCAATCTGCTCCAGCAGGCGGCGCAGCTCAGGCTGAAAGACAACCACCAACGCATAAAAGCCAATATTGAAAGCCTTTCCGAGCACGTAGCTGATTGTGTTGAGATGTCTCCACGACGCAAAAATCTGCACAGCCATCAAGATCACAATGCCTTTAATCAGCCGTTCTGCGCTTGTGTTTCGTGCAAAACGCAGCAATTGGTAAATTAAAAACGCGACGATCAGGATATCAATCAGATCGGTAATCGATCCGTTTTTGACGCACAGCCAGTATTTCTCCCAAAAATCCATTTGTCACACCTGTAATTCCTGTTCCTCATTTCATCCGTTCGCCGGACGATTCCACATCAAATTAAGCCCTTTCGGGCTTTAAAATTATTTTACCATATTCCTTCGAACCTGTGAATAGATTTCACCGACTTTTCACAATTTCTCAAGAACATCACAAACCGCGGCACAAAACGTGCGCACTTCTGCACGTGTATTGAATGGTCCAAATGACGCGCGTACTGTGCCGCTTTCCAGCGTACCGGCTGACCCGTGTGCAAGCGGCGCGCAGTGCAGTCCGGCACGCACACAGATGCCACGTTCTGCCAGACGCTCGGCCAGAATTTCACAAGGAATCTTCGGATGCCGGAAGGACAGCACGCCGCCCTGCTGCGTTCCGCAAAAGACCTCCAGGCCATCCATTTTTCCCAGTTCATGCGCCAGTTTGTCTTTCAGCGCTCGTTCATGCTGCGCAACGCGATCCACTCCCTCGCACAGCAAATATTGCAGCCCGGCCGCAAGTCCGGCAATGCCTGGCACATTCGGCGTGCCGCTCTCAAACCGGTCGGGAAGCAGGAACGGCTGCTTCCGTTCGGCCGACAGACTGCCCGTACCGCCCTGCATCAGCGGCCTTTCCAGCTTTTCCGAGCAGACAAGCAGCATGCCTGTGCCCTGCGGGCCGAGCAATCCCTTATGCCCGGGCATACAGACTGCTGCCGCGCTCTTCAGCCGACTGACATTGATTTCTACCGCCCCGGCTGACTGTGAAGCGTCCACAATCATCGGAACGCCCGCGTCAGTCAGCAGATCATCGAGCGCTTCCAGCGGAATGATGCCGCCAAACACGTTGGACATATGATTTACAATAAACAGGTTCGCGCCTTCCTGAAGCGCCTGCCGCGCAGACGCAAGCAGCGCATCCCCATCAAATGGTCCGCTTTGCAGCACCCGGTATCGAATACCACGTTCATTCAGCGGCCGCACGACTGAATTGTGCTCATACCCGGTAATCGCCGCACGGGTTGTTTCATCTGTAAGCGCATAGATTGCCTGATTCAGCGCATGTGTGGCGTTCATGGTGAACACGACCCTCTCGGGTGCTTCCAGCCCGAACAGCCGAGCGGCCAGTTCCCGGCAGTTGTACACCAGTTCGCCCGCACGCAGCGCCGGTCGATGTCCGGAACGGCCATAGCCGCCCGCCTGCTGCATGGCTGCCTGCACAGCCCAGTATACTGCACGCGGCTTGAGCAAGGAGGTTGCAGCATTGTCAAAATAGATCATGTTCCCTCTCTCCCCTCGGCTGTATCCTCAAATTCATACACCCGCACCGGAACAAATTTTCTTTCCAGCATGCGCCGCTGCGCGGCAGCCAGGTCCTCTCGCCGGATGCGCACGCCCCACGCGCAGGAATTGTCCCGTTTCTCCCGCGGCGGCTTGCGCAGCACACCGCCTACACCCGCGCCTTCCAACAGACGGACACATTTGAGCGCCTCGGTCTGTGAGCGGCACACGATCATTGCCTTCTTCATGGATTGGCTCCTCCTACAAATAAAGCTTCTTTTTTATGCTATGCACGCCGCATGGCAGTTGCGAAAGCAATTCGTTTGTGCTAGACTAAAGGGCGAATTGAATACTTTCAGGAGGAATAACCATGGATTTCCACACACTTCGGGTACGCACGTCCTTCCTTTCGACGCTGCGCGGCCTTTCTGACAAACCGATTCTTGTTGCCTACCGCAAGGTGCTGCACGCCTTTTCCGAGGATGTTTATGCGTTCGGCGAGGCTTACGGCGCGCTGTGCGAGCGCATCTACAAGTTTGACGACGCCGGTGAGCGCATTCTGCACCTCATCGAGAGCGACAACAACGCCCTGACAGCGGCGCTCGACAACCCGCCTCAGGTTGTGCTCGACGCAACCACCCGCGACCTTGAAACCCTGTCTGCACTAATTGCTCTCAGTGGCCGTGATTTGATCTGTGAAGCGCGTCTTGCTTTCCCGGATGACTGTAATGCACTTGAATGCCTGCCCGAATTCCCGGCTGGCAAGCCCTTACCCTTTACAACCGGTGCACAGCTCGCAGACTATTACCGCGAAAACGGATATGGTTATTTTGCAAAGGCTTCCTTCTTTACAGTTGACCAAAACGGCGAACTTTCCGCCATTGAGCAGGCTGATCCAATCCGTTTGAGCGATCTGAAAGGCTATGCCCGCCAGAAGGATCAGGTCATCACCAACACGCTTGCTTTTCTGGAAAACCGTCCGGCGAACAACATCCTGCTTTACGGTGACAAAGGCACCGGCAAGTCTTCGACCGTCAAGGCAGTGGTCAACGAATTCGCCGACCGTGGTCTGAAGATCGTCGAGATTTCGCCCAATCAGGTCAGCTGCTTCCCCATGCTGTGCAGCGAAGCCGCTCGCAGCCCGTATCGCGTCATCATCTTTATGGATGACCTGACCTTTGACCGCGAGGATGACAACTTCGCTGCGCTCAAGGCATTCATCGAAGGCGGCCTGACCGGTATGCCGTCCAATCTGATTCTGTACGCAACTTCGAACCGCCGCCATTTGGTGCGTGAGAGCTTTTCCGAACGACAGGGCGACGATATCCACGTGCGCGACACACTGGAGACGATCACTTCCCTGTCTGACCGTTTCGGTCTGGAAATCACCTTCTCAGTGCCGGACAAGGACGAATACCTGTCCATCATCGACCAGCTCGCCGAAGAGTATGGTCTTGATCTGCCCACCGACAAACTGCATCTGCTTGCAGAG
>JBJDZO010000028.1:0-5360 GCA_051868095.1 Butyricicoccus sp.
CGCGCACAGCGTACCCGAACTGGAAATAATAATCTCGTCGGCGTTCATCAACTCAACCATGGAGAACGGCTGTTCACTGACCGGAATGCCATTTTCGCGTGCGAGTTCCAGCAGATGCTTGCGGGTAATGCCCGGCAGAATCAGTTCATCGGTCGGCGCGGTGCGCAGCGTGCCGTTTTGCAGGATGAGCACATTGGAATGCGACCCCTCGGTGACACGCGAGCCGCGGTGCAGCACCGCTTCATCACATCCGCGCGCGTGCGCTTCCTGATTGGCCATGACACTCGGCAGCAGGTTCAGCGTCTTGATATTGCAGTGCAGGAAACGGGTATCCTCAAGCGAAATCAGCTTCAGCCGCTTGTGGAACGGGTCGAGCGGGCACGGACGGGCAAAAATCAGCAGATTGGGCTTAACCTCTGCGGGCGGGAAGGCATGTCCACGCCAATAGGTACCGCGCGACGCCTGCCAGTACAGCATGCCTGCATATTCGGTTCCGGCCACATCCACCACTTTTTGCAGCTCGGCTTTCAATTCCTCACGGTTCAGTGGGAACTGGATTTTCAGCAGACGGCAGGAATTATAAAAACGATCCAGATGCTCCTCCAGTGCAAACAGCACGCCGTTCACCAGATAAAGCGCCTCATAGCAGCCGTCGCCAAAATATACCGCACGGTCGAGCGCCGGAATTTTGAGTTCTTCCAGCGGCGCAATTTCTCCATTATAATAGCCAATATTCTGCATGGTATATCTCCTTTCCATCGGCACAATCCACAAAATTATTTCTTTCTTGTATCATACCGCGTCATGGCTTCGAAGTCAAGCCGACAATTTTCCGCGCGGGATGAAACCAATTTTCAAAGTCCGCCGAAATGTGCTATAATATATTCCAGAACGCCTATCAAAGGAGAATCATCCGATGAATATTACCAAACGCGACGTTTTGGAGCTGCGCCGCCGTCTGACCAAAAAAGAATGTACGATTGGCCGCATGTGCGGCTGTTACGTAAACGGCAGCAAAAACGTTATTCTCAAATTTGCCGAATCGCTTGTCGATTTGGAAGACGAGGAATTTTACAAATATCTTGAAATCGCCAAAAAGGCGCTGTCCGGCACGCTGGGCAACAATCTGCTTGAGTTGGAATTTGCCCCTACCAACGATGCGGCCGAGCGGCAGCAATTTCTGCTTGCGCTCAAATCGAGTAAGCTGAAAAACGACGATCTGCTTGACCGTCTGTATGAACAGATCATCGAACACTATGAATACACCGGAAACTATCTAATTCTGGTGTTCCACGACATTTATGATGTCATTACCCGCACCGATGACCGGGCTAAGCTGGACGAATCTGAAGAAATTTATGAGTATATGATCTGCGCGGTCTGTCCGGTTGAGCTGTCCAAGGCTGGTCTGGGCTATCGGGAGACGGAAAACCGCATTGGCGCCCGCATCCGGGATTGGGTCGTTGGTCTGCCCGATCTCGGCTTTACTTATCCGGCGTTCAGCGACCGCAGCAGCGATGTACACGCTGTAATGTACTATGTAAAAAACGGCAAGGATTCGCATCCGGAATTCATTGAAAACGTGCTCGGATGCGGCGCGAAACGCACTGCAACCGAAGAAAAGAATGCATTTGCTTCCATCGTGCGCAATGCCTTTGGCGAACAGGAGGAGCAGGCCGACCGGGTGTTCCTGAAAATCCAGAAAAATCTGAGCGAGATTGCAGCCGCGCAGGAAGACGCAGAAATCGAGCTCCCGCCGGTTCCGGTAACCCGGAAAACGGTTGCAGAGATCATTTCCGACGTGGACATGCCGGAAACCATCAAGCAGCGCATTGAGCAGGACTATGCGCGCGAGTTTGAGGAAGCGCCTCCGGCTGCACAGCACTTGATTGACCGCAAGCTGGTCGCGGCCAGCACCGAGCGTGCGCGGGTTGCGGAACTGGAACAGGAGGTTGTTTCCCTGCGGCAGCAGCTTCGCCCTTCCTCGGACGATGACACGCCACCTTGGGAGGACATGCCGTCCGGCGGGCCGGATATCATTGTGCAGGTGCCCGAATCGACTGCTTCTGCCATTCAAGTCCAGCTGATTGACGGGCAGAAATGTCTGATTATTCCGCTTGCGGACAACAAATCCGCCTCAATCAATGGCGTGAGCAAGGAACTTTAAACGCAAAAACGGCATCCGGTTTGATCCCGGATGCCGTTTTATTTGCAGCTTACTGCTTATTCTTAATGTATTCGTCCATGGCTGCCGCAGCACGCTTGCCTGCGCCCATGGCGAGGATAACAGTTGCCGCGCCGGTGACTGCGTCGCCGCCTGCGAACACGCCTTCCTTCGAGGTAATGCCATGCTCATCGTCGGCCACGATGCAGCCCTTGCGGTTGGTGTCCAGACCCGGCGTGGTGGTGCGGATCAGCGGGTTCGGGCTGGTGCCGATCGCCGCAATGACGCAGTCCAGATCGAGCGTAAACTCGCTGCCCTCAACCGGAACCGGACGACGGCGACCCGATGCGTCAGGCTCACCCAGCTCCATCTGCTGACACTTCATGCCGGTAACGTTGAAGTTCTCGTCCGACAGCACCTCAAGCGGCGCGGTCAGGAACTTGAACACAATGCCCTCTTCCTTGGCGTGGTGGATTTCCTCCAGACGCGCCGGAAGTTCCTTCTCGGAACGGCGGTATACAATGTAAACCTCTTCCGCACCCATGCGCTTTGCGCAGCGCGCTGCGTCCATGGCAACGTTGCCGCCGCCAACAACCGCAACCTTGTGTGCGTGCAGAATCGGGGTCGCAGAATCTTCCTTGTAAGCCTTCATCAGATTGATGCGGGTCAGATACTCGTTGGCCGAGTAAACGCCGTTCGCATTCTCACCCGGCACGCCGATGAACGACGGCAGACCTGCGCCCGAACCAACGAAAATCGCCTCGTAACCGTCTGCAAACAGCTCGTCAATGGTCTCCGAACGGCCAACCACGAAGTTCAGTACGAACTCAACACCGAGGTCTTTCAGGGTATCGATTTCCTTCTGAACGATTGCCTTGGGCAGACGGAATTCCGGAATGCCATACATCAGCACGCCGCCCGCGGTGTGCAGCGCTTCGAAAACAGTAACTGCATATCCCATGCGTGCCAAATCGCCCGCACAGGTCAGACCGGCCGGACCTGCGCCGACCACGGCGACCTTGTGGCCGTTCGGCTCGGGCTTGACGGCCTTTTCGGTGCTGTTCTCGCGTGCGTAGTCTGCAACAAAGCGCTCCAGACGGCCGATCGCAACCGGCTCACCCTTAATGCCGCGCACACAGTGGCACTCGCACTGAGTCTCCTGCGGGCAGACACGGCCGCAGACCGCCGGCAGTGCCGAAGTTTCCTTGATCTTGGCAGCCGCTTCGAGGAACTTGCCCTCCGCGACCAGCGAAATAAACTCCGGAATCTTGACCTGTACCGGGCAGCCGGTCATACAGGGCTTATTCTTACAATTCAGGCAGCGCTGTGCTTCCTCGACCGCCATTTCCGCGGTGTAGCCCAGCGTAACCTCTTCAAAATTCTTATTGCGGACGTCCGGCGCCTGCTCAGGCATCGGCATCTTCTTCGGATTCATATTCGGCATCTTATTCGACCTCCTTCTTGAACAGGTTGCAGTGCTCCTCACGGCGTGCTACCGCAGCCTTTTCCTGCGCCTTGTACATCGCACCGCGGCGCATGGAGCTGTCAAAGTCAACCAGATGGCCGTCAAAGTCCGGACCATCAACACAAGCGAACTTGGTCTCGCCGCCAACCGTCAGACGGCAGCCGCCGCACATGCCGGTGCCGTCAACCATGATCGTGTTCATGGAAACAATGGTCTTGATGCCATACGGACGGGTGGTCTCGCAAACAAACTTCATCATAATCATCGGGCCAATGGCGATAACCGCATCATACTGGTTGCCCGCGTCGATGAGTTCCTTCAACACCTGGGTCACGAGCGCCTTGCGGCCATTCGAACCGTCGTCGGTGACAACATGCAGATTGGTGCAGGCCGCCTTCATCTCGTCCTCGAGAATGATGATGTCCTTGGAACGGAAGCCTGCGATCAGGTCAACCTCGCAGCCCATTTCATGCAGCTTCTTAGCCTGCGGATAAGCAATCGCGCAGCCCAGACCGCCGCCGACTACCGCAACCTTCTTCAGGCCCTCAAGCTCCGAAGCGCGGCCGAGCGGGCCAACGAAATCGTGCAGGCAATCGCCCTCGTTCAGTGCGCCGAGCGCCTGCGTGGTCGCGCCGACCTCCTGGAAAATAATCGTAACTGCGCCGCTCTCGCGGTCAAATTCCGCGATGGTCAGCGGGATGCGCTCGCCCTCTTCGCTGACGCGCAGGATGATAAACTGACCCGGCTCAGCCTTGCGCGCAACGTTCGGCGCATCAATGACCATGAGCTTGGTATTTGCATTCAGCGTCTTTTTCTTTAGAATCTGGTACATTTCAAACCGTCCTGTTCCTTTTAAGACAACACCGCATAATGCAGTAAGCCCGAAAGAGTGATAGAATACAGATATGAATAAGCAGTTGAGCATGTCCGCACTGAGTGATGAACTGCTTAGGCTCGGACAAAAAAGAAGGAATTTTTAGCGGAAATAGACCGCATCATTCCGTGGTGAGAGTGGATTAGCACGCATTCAGCCGCACAATTACAAAGGAAAGCGCGGCAACAAGCTCTATGATTTGGAGCTGATATGGCGGCAGAAGTGATTGACAGACATGCGTTCTCGGATTTTTGCGGCGTAGAATCGAGCAATCAGGTGCCAGATGGAGATTCGTGGGACAATTTTGGACCCTGTTGATGAAAAACGGCCTACAAAAGAAGCTCTTTGCGCAGGTCGTAGGACTTCTGGCTGAGGGGTGTCCAACTTGTTATTGCATCTTGCACTTCCAATTCAGCTTATCATAAACAGCACGGCGACGATTGCCGGCATCGTCACAATCGAAAGAAGATTGCTGAGCACTACACCGCGCCCGGCAAGATCAGCATCCGAGCCGTACTGCTGAGCGAAGGAAGCCGCGGTCAGCGCCACCGGTGTGGCAAACAGGATGACCGGTACTGCGATCAATTCTCCGCGTATCCCTAGCGCAGTCAATACAGGAATCATCACTGCCGGGAACAGAACCAGACGGGTCAGCGAACTAAGCCAAATCCCAAGCGGGCGCACCACCATACGCAGGTCGGTGCGGCTCATACGGCTGCCAAGAATCAGCAGCGCGAGCGGGATTGTCATGTTGCCTACCCATTCAATGGAGTGATGCAGCGGATACGGCAGCGTAAACGGGCACAAAAACAGCAGAAATCCTACAATCGTAGCGATTAAGCCGGAATTACGGAATA
>JBJDZO010000029.1:0-20377 GCA_051868095.1 Butyricicoccus sp.
TCTTGCGGTCCATGTCCGGGCCCATCGTCGGAACAACAATCATGTATTTGTTGCCGATGGCCTGCGCGACTTCGCAGCCGAAGGTGAACAGTTCGACCAGCTTATCCCACTGCTCGGGGGTGTTGAAGTTGATATCCTCGATGGAGTTGAACGCAAAGGGCTTGAGATGGCTCGTTGCAAAAAAAGCCTTCAGGTCGTCGATGGTGTGCGTCTTGAAGTATTCCTTCAGCATGTCGAGACGCAGCTCGATGTAGTCGTAGCCGTACTTCTCGCAAAGCTCCAGATCACGCTCGACCGAGGAGTTTTCCTTACAGGTCGCTTCGTTAAAACCAAGTTTCAGCATGAAAATCTCTCCTTTTTACATTTCGCCGCGGGCTTCGCGTGCCTGCAGCTCAGCCATGATAGACGGGTACTGCTTATCCAGCTTGTAGAGCACCAGAACCACAACCGCGATAGCCCAGATGATCAGCGGACCGTACAGATAGATGTTCTGGATCATCAGGAGCGCTTCGCGCGGCTGGGTGACCGAACCGCCGGCAAAGCTCATATAGCCGCTTGCGTCCATCAGCTTGGTGATGACCGCGCTGGTGATGCCGGTGCCGATCTTAAAGCCCAGGCTGCCGCCGCCGAAGATGAGGGCTTCCTGACGGATGTGGGTCTTCCACTGGCCGTACTCGATGACGTCGCCCATCATGCCAAAGACGATTGCGGTCAGCGGCGCTTCACCGAGTGCACGGACAATGCTACTGACAAGCGCGAGGGTAAAGCTGCGGGGGTTCAAAATCAGGGTCGCATGCGCGGCAACCGCGAGAACACAGCCCCAAAGCGCGAGGTCACGCTTGGAAAAGCGGTTCAGCAGCAGCGGGCACAGCATAGCGCCGAGGACGAGCGTACCGGCTTCGGCCAGATACAGGGTGCTGTACATCCAGCTGTCGTTGCCGAACAGATACTTGCAGTAGTAGGGGAGATCGGTGCCGACCAGCGTACCATGCACACAGGTGACCGTCCACAGAATGAGCACTGCCCAGAAATACTTGTTGGTCAGCAGCGCCTTGATGTTTTTGCCGGCCGGAACGTCGCTCTTGGCCGCGGCTTCAATCTGCACGCGCTCCTTGCAGCGCACGAAGCAGATGATCAGCATAAGGAACGCGATGGCCGACCACATTATCATTGCCTTGAACCAGGCTTCCTTGGTATCGCCGAACAGCTTTACAACCGGCATGGTCAGCGTAACCGAGATAATGCGGCCGACCGGTGCCATCGACATGCGGAAAACCGACAGCAGATCGCGCTCGCGAGAGGAACGGGTCATCATGGTAGACATGGTGCCGTATGGAACGTTAATGGCGGTATAAAGAACGGTCGTTGTCAGGTTGTAAGTAATAAAGATGTACCAGAACT
Source organism: Butyricicoccus sp. (assembly GCA_051868095.1). Classification (GTDB taxonomy): domain Bacteria; phylum Bacillota; class Clostridia; order Oscillospirales; family Butyricicoccaceae; genus Butyricicoccus_B. The sequence goes on from JBJDZO010000029.1 coordinate 1,402, forward strand.
GCAAGCTTTCCGAGGTCTGCGGAACGGTGAACAGCATGACCGCAGATATGCAGTACGGAATGCTCATCCACAGAATCCACGGGCGGGCCTTGCCCCAGCGGGACTTGGTCTTACCCACGATAAAGCCCATAATCACGTCAGACGAACCGTCAAAGATACGCGAAATCAGCATAACCATACCGACGGTAGCGACCGAAATACCGGCGTAGTCGGTATAGAACAGGGTCAGCAGGGTGCTGATCATGCCGAATACAATGTTGCAGGCGGTGTCGCCGCAGCCGTAGGCCAGCCGTTCACCGACCTTCAGACGGCCATCCGCTGCCTGTGCGGCCGCCGTGTTTTCCAGTTCGGCACCGTCCGCAAGGACTTTCTTTTTTCCGATGCTCATAAGATTTTCCTCCGGGTTCTAAACTTCTTCTTTTCTTCTTTCGAATCAGAATCCGCGTGGGTGTCACGCGGCAGCCATGGCGCTGTGCCTCTCGGCTTCAGCAAGGTCATTATTCTCTTTTTGCGGAAAACGCGCCTTGTAAATATTGCTGTTTTTTCGGACGGTTTTTGCAAAATGCGAAAAATAGAACCTCTGAAAAGCCAGCAAATGTAATATATTTTCTTTTTGCAAAACAAAAAGTCATGATGAAACGCACAAATAAAATGCTGATATATTGTGCAATTTGCAAGAGAAAAATGAAAATATGCACATTGAACAGCAAGATAAATTGGGCGATTTGCCCGCAACGCAAGTTTTTGAAGACAGGAAAAGATTCCCTTTGATATTTTTCATCGAAAAATTGAGAGAAATATTTTTGCAAAAGTACACTTATTTATTGCTTTTTGAGGGCGAAAAAACGGCGCTTTTTCGCGAAAAGAACAAAAAACGCAAGGCGCAAAAACAAAATGTCATAACTAACAAAGAAAATGTTATTTTTAGCACATATTATGCAAAAGGAACGCAATTATTAAATGGCAAGCCGCGGTGTCTCTGCTATAATGGTACATCATATGGATTTCACGCGGAGGAGGCGGAAGGATGATCCACATGCATGCGATTCCGGCGGCGCCCGCGAAACTGTACGGCGCCGAGCAGCCGCGCATTGTTTACCTGACCAACACCGAGGTGGACAACAGCGGCAAAGTGCGCGCCATCCACAGCCATGCCGACCTCACCGAGATTGGTCTGGTGTACAACGGCAACGGCGTTCATAACATCGGTGGGCGCGAATACCACAGTGAACCGGGTGACATCATCTTATATAATACGAACGTGCTGCATCAGGATCTGTCCGGCACCGACGGCGCAGGCATGCGGTTTTTCCTGTGCGGGGTATCCGGCCTGCATATTGATGGCCTGCCGGGCGGACACATTGCCGCCGATCCTTCGGAATATGTTGTAAAGAGCGGGCCATACTTTGAGTTCCTGCTGCACGGCTTCGAAGTCATGGAGCGCGGCCTGATCGCGCAGTCGCCGCAGGTGGCCGCATTCGCGCAAGGGTTCCTGACATCGCTGCTCGCCGTGCTGAATGACGTACTGGCCGGGCACAGCAGCCCTTCCGGCGCCGAGCAGGACGAGCTTTCGCTGGCCGAGGAGATGCGGCGGTTTATCGATCAGAACTATACGCAGAATTTCTCGCTCGAGGAGCTGGCGAACCATTTCCATATCAACCGTTTTTACGCGGCGCACGTGTTCTCGGACACCTTTAACTGCTCGCCCATGCAGTACCGCACCCGCCGCCGGGTAGGCGAGGCGCAGTCGCTGCTGACCAGCACCGATTGCAGTGTGACTTACATTGCGAGCGTGGTCGGCTATGACGATCCAAACCGTTTCAGCCAGGTTTTTTCAAAAATTGTCGGCATGCCGCCGAGCAAATACCGCGATTTGAGCGTGCGCTCGCAGCAGCCGTTTCATAAATAAAGAAAACTCCCTCCATCTGGAAGGAGTTTTTTTGTGGGCAGTTTTTATAGGAAATCGCAATTAAGGACGAAAATACAGGGAAAACCTTTAAAAATTTTGAAGCTGCGAACCCGGAGACGTTGAAAGTTGCTCATGGCAAAAAGTGCTGACACACGGCAGAGGATTCTGTGCATTGTGATAAAACCATGTGTAAATCTGTCGAAAAACCTCCGGGTGATTTGTGGACTTTCGCGTGTGCCGCGGAAAAGGGAAAAAATTCAAGCTGGTAATATGGAAAATAAAAGAAATATAAGTAGAAAATAGTGAAAGATTATCCTGATTTTAGAGCAAAAAATGCAAGGTGAATTTTCGGGACATCGATATAATAAATGCATCAGGGAAAGAGACAAAAACAGACATCTGCCGGACAAAGAATATTCCGATTGGCTGCTGAATGGTGAAAATGCATAAAAACTTCGCGTTAAATTGGACTTTCTCATGAAAATTCAATATCTTAAAAAATTGTATTGACAATGAAACGAAGTAGAAGTACAGTATAGATAAGATATGAAAAGACGATTTGCAAAAGTTTATTTCGGAAGTTTCGCCGCAACAAAACAACCCCAGCGCATGCCCCAAAATGGCAGCGCGGCGGTCTGCGCGGCAGGATCAGAACCCCCGATGTAAAAATAGACAAGAATACGCTGAAAATCCAAAGAATTTCGCAACAATTTGATGGAATTACCAGTGAACTTGTGTTATAATAGTTTCACAATCAGCGATATGCACAAAAATGCGGCGGAAAAACATGCTGCTTTCGTGAAATATTTGCGTGCATTGAGCGTGCAAAAGGAAAAGGTATATGGGCCGGACTAGCCGGTTTGTATAGAGAAGAAGAACTTTATTTCAAGGAGGAGAAGAAATGAAGAAGAGCACAAGAAGAGTACTTGCAGCATTGATGACTGCGGCAATGGCGTTCTCCATGACCGCCTGCACCACCGCGAGCCAGAGCGGCGGCGGTGACGCATCCGCTTCCGGCAGCGCGGGCAACTCCGCACCGGCAGCTAGCGGCGAGACCAAGGACATCAAGGACATTGTTGTCGGCCTGTCGATCGGCAACACCACCGAGGAGCGCTGGAACCGCGAAATCGAGATGTTCCAGAACTACGCGGATGAGCATGGCTTCACCCTGAACATCCAGAACGCAAACAACGACGCGAACAAGCAGGTTTCTCAGTGTGAGAACCTCATCAACCAGGGCGTTGACGTTATGATCGTACAGTCGCTGGACGCTGAGGCAGCCGGCCCGATCGTTGACGCGGCACACGAGGCGGACATCAAGGTTATCGCATACGACCGCTTCATCATGAACTCCGATCTGGACTACTACATCACCTTTGACTCCTACAAGGTTGGTCAGGTTGAGGCTCAGTTCGTTGTAGAAGCTGCTCCGAAGGGCAACTACATCTGGCTGAAGGGCGCGCCGGAAGACAACAACGCGCATCTGGTAGCACAGGGTCAGGAAGACGTGCTGAAGCCGTACATCGACAGCGGCGACATCAACATCGTCCTCGATCAGTGGTGCAAGGGCTGGGACCCGAACGAAGCCCTGAAGCATGCTGAGAACGGCCTGACGGTTGCCAACAACGACGTACAGGGCGTTATCGCTTCGAACGACGGCACCTGCGGCGGCGCGGTTCAGGCGCTGGCAGCACAGGGTCTGGCTGGTCAGGTTCCGATCTGCGGTCAGGACGCTGACCTCGCAGCTTGCCAGAGAATCGTAGAAGGCACTCAGACCGGTACCGTTTACAAGCCGCTGGCTCCGCTGAATCAGGCTGCTTGCGAACTGGCTGTTGCAATCGCAACTGGCGCAGATCCGACCAGCGGCGTAACCGCTAGCCTGGGCACTTGGCAGAAGCTGAACAACAACTACAAGGACGTTGACTCCTTCACCGTTGACGTAGAAGCTGTTAACAAGGACAACATCTACGAAATCATCGTCAAGCGCGACGGCTTCCACTCTCTCGAAGACGTTTACGCAAACATTCCGAAGGATCAGTGGCCGGCTGAATAATTTCAGATTCATTCTGTAAAAGACGAAATAAGTCGATGCGGGGTGCACGGATGCAACGGGCAACCGGGTACCCCGCATTCTTTTACCCTTCTCCTGTAAAAAATGGGGAAGAAGAGCACTTATGGCATTAGGAGGTGTGCTTTATGGCCGATTATATTTTGGAGCTCCAAAATATAACCAAAGTTTTCCCGGGCGTAAAGGCGCTGTCCGAGGTTTCGTTCAAAGTCCAGCGCGGTCATGTACACGCGCTGGTCGGTGAGAACGGCGCGGGCAAGTCCACGCTGATTAAGGTAATCTGCGGTGTATATCCGTATGGTACTTATGAGGGTACCGTCAAGTTCGACGGTCAAGACTGCAAATTCAAGTCCATCCGTGACGTAGAAAAAGCCGGTATTGCATGTATCCATCAGGAAATGAACCTGATCCCGGATATGAGCGTCGGCGAGAATATTTTCATCAACAACCAGCCCACCAAGCTGCCGGGCGTCATCAACTTCGACGATCTGCATTTCCGCTGCGTCGAGCTGCTGAAGCAGGTTGGTCTGGATGTCAACCCGGGCGAAATGGTGCGCAATCTGGGCGTTGGCCAGCAGCAGATGGTCGAAATCGCCAAGGCGCTGTCGCGCAACGTCAAGCTGCTGCTGCTCGACGAGCCGACCGCGGCACTGACCGAGGCCGAGGTAGACATTCTGCTCGATCTGGTCGATAAGCTCCGCCAGAACGGCGTTACCTGCATCTATATCTCCCATCGTCTGGATGAAATCATGCGTCTGTGCGACGACATCACCATCCTGCGCGACGGCCAGACGATTGAAACCCGTCCGAAGTCCCAGATGACCAAGGACGACATGATCTCCCTGATGGTAGGCCGCGAGATGAACAACCTGTTCCCGCGCGTGCCGCATACCCGCGGTGAGGTCGGCTTTGAAATCAAGAACTTCACGGTACCGCATCCGGACATCCCGGACCGCAACCTGATCAATAACGTCAGCCTCAAGGCGTACAAGGGCGAGATCCTCGGCATCTCCGGCCTGATGGGCGCCGGCCGCACCGAGCTGTTTACCGCCGTTTACGGCGCGTACCGCACCAAGGGCACCGGCGAAGTCTACATCGACGGCCAGAAGGTCACGATCAACAACCCAATCGATGCGCTGAAGGCCGGTTACTTCATCGTCAGTGAGGACCGCAAGAAGCTGGGCCTCAACCTGATTATGAGCATCAAGGAAAATACAACGCTGTCCTCGCTGGACAAGGTTTCCAAGTTCGGCATTCTCAACGAGGACGCAGAGGTCGCATACACGACCAAGTATGTCGAGGAAATCCGCACCAAGACCCCGAGTATTGACGTAGCGGTCAACACGCTGTCGGGCGGCAACCAGCAGAAGGTCGTTCTGGCCAAGGCGCTGATGAGTGACCCGAAGGTTATGATCCTCGATGAGCCGACCCGCGGCATCGACGTCGGCGCAAAGTATGAGATTTACAAGATCATGAACGAACTGGTGGAAAAGGGCGTTGTCATCATCATGATTTCCTCGGAAATGGAGGAAATCCTCGGTATGAGTGACCGCATCCTGACCGTCGCAGGCGGCGAGATCACCGGCGAATTCGATGTGAAGGACGCGACGCAGGAAATCCTCATGCGCGCAGCAGTAGGAAGGGGTTAAATCATGGCAGAGAAGAAGAAAACAACCAAAAAATTGGACATCCGCACCTTGACCATGGTGCTGGTTCTGATTATCATTTGGGTCGCATTCACCGCAACGACTGGCGGTAACTTTATCACCACCCGTAACCTGTCCAACCTGATTCGTCAGGCAGCGTTCACCGGCATCATGGGTGTCGGCATGACGCTCGTTATCGTCACCGGCGGTATTGACCTGTCGGCTGGTATGACGATGGGCTTCATCGGTTGTATCATGGCAGCTGCACAGGTATGGGGCGGCATGTCCACTCCGGTAACCATCGCCATCGGCCTGCTGATCGGCCTGATCATCGGCGCAGCAGAAGGCGCAATGATCGCTTACACCGGCATCGCTCCCTTTATCGTAACGCTGGGCGCACAGCTCATTTTCCGCGGCGGCATGCTGGCCGTTACCAAGGGCCAGACGGTCGCACCGTTCCAGGAATCCTATAAGTTCTGGGGCACCCAGTATCTGCTTCCGTTCGCTGGCTGGGCACTGGCCGCGGTCGCAATCGTTGCCCTGCTGCTCAGTGAGCTGAGCCGCCGCCGCGCGAAGAAGAAGTACGGCAGCCTGACCGAAACCATGGCAGAAATGCTCATCCGCTGGGGCGTATTCTCTGCGCTGATCATCGCGGCAGTCTTTATCCTGAACGACTTCAAGGGCATCCCGATTCCGGTACTCGTTATGGCAATCGTCGTTGTCATCTTCACCTTCATTTCCCAGAAGACCACCTTTGGCCGCAGCGTATACGCCATCGGCGGCAACATCGCCGCAGCGCGCTACGCCGGTATCAACGTTAAGAAAAACCTGACTCTGGTTTACACCCTGAACGGCCTGCTCTGCGCGGTTGCAGCGGTTATCTACACCGCACGTCTGAACGGCGGTACCGCACAGGCGGCAAACGGCAACTACGAGCTGGACGCTATCGCATCCGCAGTTATCGGCGGTACGTCGATGACCGGCGGTGTCGGTAAGGTTTCGGGCGCAATCCTTGGCGCGGTTATCATGATGTCCATCGATAACGGCATGTCCATGATGAACCTCGATGCTTACTGGCAGTTCATGGTTAAGGGCGTCATTCTGGTAGCAGCGGTTTGGTTCGATATCCAGACCCAGAAGCGCCGCAAATAAAGTTCTTCATCTTCTCCCTCTTTCTTCCGGCCCCATGTCCCAAGCGGGATTTGGGGCCGATGCAAGGGGCGAGAATCCTTTTTCAATCAGGGCGAGCCGGTTTGGGCGGCGCCCTGATTTCGCTTTTTTGCGGAAATATCAAAATACCTAAACCGTGGGGGCTGCTTTTGAGCAAACATCCGAAAGTGGATGGAATGCCCAAAATCTATTGACAGCACAGGCGCAAAGTTGTATCATAAACACATAAGGAAAGTACATTTGCAAAAGTGAGGAGATCAACGTTTTCCCACCGGAAACCGCCGGCGGCAGAGAAGGAGAGCATTGCTTATGAATTACTTACTGGGCATTGATGTAGGCACTTCGGGCACCAAAACCGCGCTGTTCGACACCGAAGGCCGGGTGATCGCCAGCAAGACGCTGGAGTATCCCATGCAGCAGCCGCAGAACGGCTGGGCCGAGCAGGACCCGCACGATTGGTGGCAGGCCGCGAAGGGCGGCATCGAAGCCGTGCTGGCCGAAAGCAAGGCCAATCCCGCCGACATCCGCGGCATCGGCATTTCGGGCCAGATGCATTCGCTCGTCATGCTCGACGAGAACAACGAGGTGCTGCGCCCGGCGATTCTGTGGTGTGACGGACGCACGGCGGTCGAGTGCGAGGAGATTTACGCGGCGGTCGGCAAAGAGCGCTATCTGGAAATCACCTGTAACCCGGCGCTGACCGGCTTCACAGCCGGCAAAATCCTGTGGGTGCGCAAGCACGAGCCGGAAATTTACGCAAAATGCCGTCATATTCTGCTGCCCAAGGACTATATCCGCCTGATGCTGACCGGCGAGTACGCGACCGAGGTTTCGGATGCTTCGGGCATGGGTCTGCTGGACGTGCCGGGGCGCTGCTGGTCGGACGAAGTGCTGGAAAAGCTGGACATCGACAAGGCGCTGCTGGCGAGGGTCTACGAAAGCCCGGAGGTTACCGGCACAGTCACCGCGCAGGCGGCGGCCGAAACCGGCCTCGCGGCGGGAACCATCGTGGTTGGCGGCGCGGGCGACAACGCGGCGGCAGCGGTCGGCACCGGCGTGGTGGTGGACGGCAAGGCATTTGCCACCATCGGCACTTCGGGCGTTGTGTTTGCCCACACCGATCACCTTTCGGTTGACCCGCAGGGCCGTGTGCATACCTTCTGCTGCGCGGTGCCCGGCGCATGGCATGTCATGGGCGTGACGCTGGCTGCGGGCGCATCGCTCCAGTGGTTCCGCAACAACCTGTGCCCGGATATCGTCGCGGACGCGGCGGCACAGGGCGTAGACCCTTATTATCTGATGGATAAAATGGCGGAAAGCATCCCGGCGGGCGCCGACCGTCTGCTGTTCCTGCCCTACCTGATGGGCGAGCGCACCCCGCATCTCGACCCCGACTGCCGCGGCGTATTCTTCGGTCTGTCGGGCATGCACACCCGTGCGCATATGATCCGTGCGGTCATGGAGGGCGTGTCGTACAGCCTGCGTGACTGCTCAGAGGTGCTGCGCGCGATGGGCGTATCCAGCCGGGAAATCGTCGCATGCGGCGGCGGCGGCACCAGCCCGCTCTGGCGGCAGATGCTGGCCGATGTGCTGGACTGCGATGTGTGTACGGCGGTCAGCCGCGAAGGCCCGGCGCTTGGCGTTGCGCTGCTCGCGGGCGTAGGCGCGGGCATTTATGAGAGTGTTCCCGAAGCCTGCCGTCAGGTCATCCGCATCGGGGAGCCGCAGCAGGCAAAGCCTGAAGCGGCGGCGCGCTACACCGAGATTTACAACGTTTACCGTTCGCTCTACCCGGCACTGAAACAAAGCTATTCCGCGCTGGCTGCGCTGTAAGGAGAGAGATTATGCAACTGAAATCGGTCTTTGACGAAAGCTTTATCCCCTATGGCCGCGTGGTGTACGGCCTGGATACCACTGCGCTGCGCGACACCCTGCGCACCACCGAAAAGCCCGCGGACGCGGTCGTGTATGTTCCGTCCTGTGAGGCGCTCGAGGCGCTGCCGGTCTTTGCCATTCTGCGCGACAGCGTATACGGCGGCATGCCCATCCAGATCGGCTACTGCAACGGCACGAACACCAAGCTGAACTGTGTGGAGTACCACCGCGACAGCGAAATCAACATTGTGGACGATGACATGGTCTTTCTGGTTGCCCGCCAGCAGGACATCGTAGACGGCAAACTGGACACCGCCAAGGTGGAAGCCTTCCGTGCCCCGGCGGGTACGGCGGTCGAGCTGTACGCGACCACGCTGCACTACGCGCCCTGCGACGGCGTAAAGGACGGCGGCTTCCGGGTCGCGGTTGTGCTGCCGCGCGGCACCAACACCGAAAAGCCCGCGCTCGCGGCGGGCGGTCCGAACGAAAACAAGCTGCTGTGGGCGCGCAACAAATGGCTGATCGCCCACGCAGATGCAAGCGAAGCCGCACAGGGGGCCTTTGTGGGTCTCGAAGGCGAGAATCCCGACATTGCAGACGATATTTGAATGGAGGAACACGATGATGAACAACATTCCGGAAATTAAAATGGGTATTATCTCGGTAAGCCGCAGCTGCTTCCCGATCACGCTGTCCGAAAAGCGCCGCGCAAACATCGTAAAGGCTTATGGCGAAGGTCTGTATGAGTGCCCGATCTGTGTCGAGACCGAAGCGGACGCGCAGAAGGCGGTTGCTGATGTCAAGGCGGCGGGTGTGAACGCACTGGTCGTATTCCTCGGCAACTTTGGCCCGGAAACCCCGGAAACCATGATCGCGGATTGGTTTGAAGGCCCGATCATGTACACCTCGGCGGCAGAGGGCGACGGCGACCTGCACGACGGCCGCGGCGACGCTTACTGCGGCATGCTGAACGCATCCTATAACCTCGGCCTGCGCGGCAAGCGCGTGTATATCCCGGATTATCCCTGCGGCACGGCGGAAGAAGTCGCGCAGCAGATTCGTGAATTTGTCCCGATTGCCACCGCGCTGGTTGGCCTCGCCGGACTGAAAATCTTTGCGTTCGGCCCGCGTCCGAACGATTTCCTCGCGTGCAACGCCCCGATCAAGGCGCTGTATGACCTCGGTGTCGCGGTGGAGGAGCATTCCGAGCTGGATCTTCTGGTTGCCTACAACAAGCATAAGGACGACCCGCGCATCCCAGCCAAAATGGCCGAAATGGCTGCCGAAGCAGGCAACGGCGAGAGCAAATTCAGCGGCATCCTGCCGCGTCTGGCGCAGTACGAGCTGACCCTCGAGGACTGGATGGCCGAGCATCTGGGCGCAAGCAAGTACGCAGCGTTCGCGAATAAGTGCTGGCCGGCGTTCCAGACCGAGTTCGGCTTTGTGCCCTGCTATGTCAACGGCCGCCTGACCGGCCGCGGTATTCCGGTTTCCTGTGAGGTGGATATCTACGGCGCGCTGAGTGAGTACATCGGCATCTGCGTTTCGGGCGCAGCCGTCACCCTGCTCGATATCAACAATTCGGTACCGGCTTCCATGTATGAGGAGAGCATCGCGGGCAAGGTTCCGTACCGTCACCGTGAAACCTTCATGGGCTTCCATTGCGGCAACACCTGCCCGAGCCTGCTGCGCAACCCGCATATGGGCTATCAGCTCATCATGAAGCGCGACCTTGAACCCGAGCTGCCCGAACCCGACATCACCCGCGGCACCATGGAAGGCGACATCAAGGCAGGCGACATCACCTTCTTCCGTCTCCAGTCCACCGCTTCCACCCAGCTGCGCGCCTATGTGGCACAGGGCGAAGTGCTCGACGTACCGACCCAGTCGTTCGGTTCGATTGGCGTATTTGCCATCCCGGAGATGGATCGTTTCTACCGCCATGTGCTGATCGAAAAGCAGTATCCGCACCACGGCGCGGTGGCCTTCGGTCACTATGGCAAGGCGCTGTTTGAGGTCTTTAAGTACCTCGGCGTTTCCGACATCGCCTACAATCAGCCCAAGTCTCTGCCGTATCCGACCGAGAATCCCTTTGCATAACCTACACCTCTTCTGCCGCCCGGCCTGTCAATCGCAGACCGGGCGGTTTTTTACGCAGAAAATCATATCAAATAGATAGGACAATCCTGAGGACGGCAGCAAACCCGCTGTCTCTCCCAAAAAAAGCTTGCGCCCGGCGGGGGAGTGTGGTATACTGATTCCCGTTAAAACTACATAAGACAGTTCGTAACCATCCTGTCTTTAAACAAAACTAGGACATCCATGCGCCGCGGGGGCAGTTTGCCGTGCGGAGGTCATGGGGCTTTTTGATGGTACGCTTTTTTGCAATGAGCGTACCTTTTTTTGTCAGAAAGGAGCAAACATGATTCGTTATTCGGTGATTCCGGACAAGAATCCGCGGGAAATCGTTATGCTGCGCGGCACAGGCTGCCGCTGGAAGCGCTGCACGTTCTGCGACTATCATCTGGACCGTTCGGACGATACGGCGGCCAATTTCGCCCTCAACCGGGAGGTGCTCAGCGGGGTGACCGGGCTGCACCATCATTTGGAGGTCATCAATTCCGGGTCATTCTCCGATCTGGATCCGGCGACGCTGGACGAAATCGAGCGTGTCTGCCGGGAAAAAGACATCCACATCCTGCATTTTGAATGCCACTGGATGCACCGGCAGGACGTTCCAGCGCTGCGCGCACGGTTTGCAGCCGCGGGAGTGACCGTCAAGGTGAAAACCGGCGTGGAGACCTTTGACCGCGATTTCCGGGAAAATGTGCTGCACAAGGGCATCGGGGAGAGCGACCCGGCCAAAATCGCGGAGCCGTTTGACGAATGCTGTCTGCTGTTCGGCCTGACCGGCCAGACCGGGGACTCCATGCGCCGCGATATCGAAACCGGCCTGCGGTACTTTGAGCGGGTGTGCGTCAACCTGATGACCCCGAACACCACGCCCATTCAGCCCGACCGGGCCGTGCTGGATACCTTTCTCCGCACGCTGTACCCGGTGTACAAGAATGATCCGCGTGTGGATATTTTGCTGGAAAATACCGATTTTGGGGTGGGAGAAGCATGAAAAACGAAATTTTACTGATAGTTTCTATGGTTGTGCTGTACGGCGCCGTGCTGTTGTGGTACAAGCTGTTTGGCCGTGCGGGCATGTACTGTTTCACCGTGTTCGCCACCATCACGGCCAATATCGAGGTGCTGCTGCTCGTCGATGCCTTCGGCATGGAGATGACCCTCGGCAATATCCTGTTTGCGACCACTTTTCTGGTCACCGATATCCTGTCCGAAACCGAGGGCAAGCAGGCTGCGCAAAAATCGGTCTGGGTGGGCATCGTCACTTCGATTTTGTTCATTCTGGTGTCGCAGTCGTGGCTGCAATATCAGGTGAGCGCGAACGACTTCGCGTTTCCGGCCTTCCAGCAGATTTTCTCGAACACGCCGCGCATGATGCTGGCATCGCTCGCCGTGTATGCGATTGCGCAGGTATTTGACGTGTGGATGTACCATTTCTGGTGGAACCTGACCACGAAAAAATACGGCGACAGCCGCCGGTTCCTGTGGCTGCGCAACAATGGCTCCACGCTGCTCAGTCAGCTTCTGAACACCGTGCTGTTTACCGGCTTCGCGTTCTGGGGTACCTACGATGTGCGGGTGCTGCTGTCCATCGCGCTGTCGAGCTATGTGATTTTCATCGTGACTTCGCTCGCAGATACGCCGGTCGTGTACCTTGCGCGCCGTATGAAGGAAAAATAAAAAAAGCGCCGCTTTTGCGGCGCTTTTTTCGCGCTTAAATGACAAAATCGTTGCCGGCTTCGTCCGGTCGGGCCAAATCCGCGACCGTAATGCCATCGAAAAATTCGTTGATGAGCGTGTCGAGCTTCTGCCACATCGGCAGGGTACGGCATTCGCCCGCGCGTTCGCACTGCACCGGCTTTTTCTCCAGACAGTTCACCGGAGCCAGACTGCCTTCGGTCAGGCGCAGGATGCTGCCAACCGTGCACTGTTCCGGCGGCTGATTCAGACGGTAGCCGCCTCCCTTGCCGCGCAGCCCAATCAGAATACCGCCCTTGACCAGCGCTTTGAGGATGCTTTCCAGATATTTTTCCGAAATTTCCTCGCGCTCGGCGATCTCCTTCAGGGGAATGTACCCTTCGCTCTGGTGCTCGGCCAAATCGATCATGACACGCAGCGCATAGCGCCCTCGCGTTGAAATCATCATAGGCAAGTTTTCCTCCTCTCATGTTAATCCCATTATATAGCGGGGTAAATAGGATTTCAATAGGGAAAATTTGAAATCCCTATTGACAGACTGGGTAAGTGGAGTTATAATTCCTATAAACCCACTCGAAAGGTCGGAATAAAATATGAACGGCATCGGATACCGCCGAATGTGTTGTCGGCGTACTTAAATATTTCACACGAAAAAACCACATCTCGGATTTTATAGGAGGCAATTATATCATGAGCAAGATTTACACGTCCGCTGACCAACTGATCGGCAAAACCCCGCTGCTGGAACTGACCCATATCGAAAAAGAACTTGGCCTTGAGGCGCGCATCCTCGCCAAGCTGGAATATTTCAACCCGGCCGGTTCGGTTAAGGACCGCATTGCCAAGGCGATGATCGACGACGCCGAGCAGAAGGGTCTGCTGAAGCCCGGTTCGGTCATCATCGAGCCGACTTCGGGCAACACCGGCATCGGCCTCGCGTCGGTTGCAGCCGCACGCGGCTACCGCATCATCATCGTAATGCCCGAGACCATGAGCGTGGAGCGCCGTCAGCTCATGAAGGCCTACGGCGCCGAACTGGTGCTGACCGAGGGCGCAAAGGGTATGAAGGGCGCAATTGCCAAGGCCGACGAACTGGCCAAGGAAATCCCGAACAGCTTTATTCCCGGCCAGTTCGTGAACCCGGCCAACCCGGCCGTGCACCGCGCCACCACTGGCCCGGAAATCTGGGAAGATACGGACGGTCAGGTGGATTACTTTGTTGCGGGTGTCGGCACCGGCGGTACGGTTACCGGCGTCGGCGCGTATCTCAAGAGCCAGAACCCGAATGTCAAGGTCGTCGCGGTCGAGCCGTCGTCCTCGCCCGTGCTGTCGGGCGGTAAGCCCGGTTCGCATAAGATTCAGGGCATCGGCGCGGGCTTTGTCCCCGATGTGCTGGATACCAAGGTGTACGACGAAATCATCCCGGTTGCGAACGATGACGCATTTGCCGCTGGCCGCAAGGTTGGCCGCAGCGAAGGCGTGCTGGTCGGAATTTCGTCGGGCGCTGCCGTGTGGGTAGCCATCGAGCTGGCCAAACGCCCGGAAAACAAAGGCAAGACCATCGTAGCGCTGCTGCCGGATACCGGCGACCGCTATCTGTCCACCCCGCTGTTCGCAGACTGATAACACAAGACCGCCGCAGGGAAAAGCACCTGCGGCGGTCTTCTTTTTATTTCAGGTCGATCGCGTCCACCGGACAGCCGTCGCGCGCGTCCCGGGCATCGGTCTCGGACTCGGGCGGCACTTCGCCCGCAATGGCTTCGGCCTGCCCGGAATCGGTCAGATGGAACACATCCGCGCAGACGCTTTCACAAAGCCCGCACCCGATACACGCAGAACTGACAAATGCTTTCACGGCAAAAACACTCCTTTCCCGCGCCGCGGCAAATGCGGCGTGTTTCTCTCTCAGTATGCCCGGGAAATCGACCGTTTACCGAAAAAATTTTCGTGTGTTTTGCGTCCTTTTATGGTTCCGGGGCGTTGTCAATGGGTCTGAGCTGCCGTTTTGCAACCATGTGCATGAGCACGAACGCCACAAGCAGCGCCACGCCCTCTGCAATCGGGAACGCGGCCCAGATCAGGGTTTCGGCGTTTGGGAGCTTGGTGAACACCCACGCGAGCGGGAGCGCCACGACAATCAAACGGATGAGCGACAGCACCAGCGAATGGATGCCCGCGCCGAGCGCCTGAAAGATGCCCTGATACGCGATATTTGCGCCCGCGAACAGATAGCCGAGCGTAATGATGCGGATGGCGAGCACGCATAGACGGCGGGTTTCATCGGACAGCGTGAATACATCAATCAGCGGCTGAGCAAAAACCTGAAGCCCGATCATGCCAAGGAGCATAATGATGAGCGTGTAGCCAATGCCCCAGCGAATGCCCTGATGGATGCGTTTTTTGCTGCGCATGCCGAAATTGAAGCCCACAAGCGGAATAATCGCGTTATTCATGCCAAAGGCCGCGAAAAAGACAAACTGCTGGATTTTGTAATACATGCCGTAGGCGGTGACGGCTGCGGTAGACACGCCGTCAAAAATGATGTTGACGCCGTAGGTCATGAAGCTCATCAGCGCCTGCATGAGGATTGCGGGCAGGCCAACCGCATAGATTTCCAGAACAATATATTTTTTCGGGCGAATGAGGTGCAGATCGGTGCTGAAATCGCGCTTGTTGTAATGCATGTGGAAAACCAGATCCAGAATGGCCGAGACAAACTGACCGATGACGGTCGCGTAAGCCGCACCCTGAATGCCGAGCGCCGGACAGCCGAGCAGACCGAAAATCATGATCGGGTCGAGAACAATGTTGGTCAGCGCACCGGCAATCTGCGCAACCGTTGCCTGTATGGTGCGGCCGGTGGCCTGCAAAAGCTTCTCATAAATCATATATAGGATGACGCCAAGCGACAGCACGCAGCAGATCCGCAGATAGGAGCAGGCCATTTCGGTGATGATCGGGTCGTGGGTCTGGGACATAATGTAGGGCTTTACGCCGAACAGACCAAACAACAGGAACACAACATAGGTACACAGGCCGAGGAAAATCGCGTTGCCCGCGATATGACCGGCTTTGTCGCGGTCGCCTTCACCGAGGCTGCGTGCGAGCAGAGCGTTGATGCCGACGCCGGTACCGACACCAATGGCGATCATCAGCATCTGAATCGGAAAGGCGAGGGTCAGCGCACCAACGGCATAATCGCCCATGTGCGCAATTTCTGCCGTATCCGGCATGGCGCTGACAAAATAGCTGTCTACGATGTTGTAGAGCGCCTGTACCATCATGGACAGGATCATCGGCAGGCCCATCGCCAGCAGAAGTTTGGGGACAGGCGCGGTGCCCATCCGGTTTTGCGTAGTTTTCATCAATCGAAACCTCCAGTCTGGAATAAAAGAGGAGACTTTTTTGAGCACAGGAAAGCTGCCATAACCTGAAAGAACGGCAAAAAAAGAATGCGTAAACCCGGAAATCCGGATTTACGCATTCACGGGACTGCGTGTGCAGCCCCAAAGCCACTCGATTCGTATGATATTTTAACCGATTTGCCGATGTCTTGTCAAGCGGCTGAGCATCGGAAAATTTGACGAAATTTCACCCCCGAAAACCGGCTGAGCATGCTCAGATCAGAGACTCGAGTTCGTCCACGAGCGTGCCGAACAGCCGCAGCGCATCCGCGACCGGGACAGGGGAGGCCATATCCACGCCGGCGCCGCGCAGCAGCGTCACCGGGTCGGCCGAGCAGCCGCCCGACAGGAATTTCAGGTAATCATCGACCGCAGGCTGGCCTTCGCGCAGAATGCGCTGGGAAAGCGCAATCGCGGCGGCATAACCGGTAGCATACTGATACACATAGAAATCATAGTAAAAATGCGGAATACGTGCCCATTCCAGTGCAATTTCCGGGTCAAGCACGATACCATCCCCGTAGTAATCGCGGTTCAGGGCCAGATATTTTTCGTTCAGCGCCTCAGCGGTCAGCGCTTCGCCCTTGCGGGTCTGCTCGCTGCACCACAGCTCAAATTCGGCAAACATGGTCTGGCGGTACAGCGTGCCGCGGAACTGCTCGAGAAAATAATTGATGAGGTACGCGCGGCGGCGTTTGTCCTGCGTGGTGCCGAGCAGATGCTGCATAAGCAGCGATTCGTTGCAGGTAGACGCAACTTCTGCGACAAAAATAACATAATTCGCATAGGTAACCGACTGATGCGCATTCGACAGATAGGTGTGCAGCGAATGGCCCATCTCATGGACGAGCGTAAAGGCGTCATCGAGCTTGTCGGTGTAGTTGAGCAGCACATAGGGATGCACGCCATACGCGCCCGCCGAATACGCGCCCGAGCGCTTGCCCTGATTTTCATACACATCAATCCAGCGGTTCTCAAAGCCCTCCCTGAGCATGCTCAGATAGGATTCCCCGAGCGGCGCAAGCGCGTCGAGCGCAAGGGCTTTGGCTTCGTCGTAGGTCACACGGATATCTTCGTCCGCCACAATCGGCGTATAAAGGTCATAAAAATGCAGTTCATCCACGCCGAGCAGCTTTTTGCGCAGCTTGACATACCGGTGCATGGCCGGAAGCCCCTCACGCACCGCGGCAATCAGACTGTGATAAATGTCCACCGGCACTTCGGTCTGATCGAGCGAAGCATGCAGCGCGGACGGATAATGCCGCGCATTGGCAAAAAACTGAAGCTGCTTCATCTGGGAGGACAGCACCGCCGCGGACGTATTGCGGAACTGTCCATATACGCCATACAGCGACTGGAAGGCCGACTGCCGCAGCGCACGGTCAGGCGAGTGCATCAGCGGGATAAACGTACCATGCGTGACCGGATGACGGCCGCCCTCGCTGTCTACCGCGTCCGGGAAGGTCATATCCGCGTCATTCAGCATGGAAAAAATGTCATCCGGCGCCTGCCCGAGCTGGCCCGCCGCCGCAAGCAGGGCTTCGCCTTCGGGCGAAAGCGTGTGTTCCTTCTGACGGCGCACGCGCGTCAGCGCAAGGCGGTAATGCTCAAGCGCCGGTTCGGCGGCATAAAAGCCGTCCAGCACCGCATCCGGAATGGCAAGGATTTCGGGCGTTTCAAACGCCGACGCTTCGCCGGTTTCAACCGCGAGATTCATAAACTGGGCGCTCATTTCCTGATACACGGCGTTGCGGGTGTCCTCATCGGACTTGCGGCGGGCATAGTTGCCCAGCTTGTCGAGCGCGAGCGAAAGCGCATCGCCCAGCCGCAGAAAGCCCAGCAGGGTCTGGGCACTTTCCGCCAGCCTGCCCTGATAGCTGCGCAGGGTGTCCAGCTCACCGCGCACCCGGGCAAATTCGGTGCGCCATGCGTCGTCGGTCGGGAAGATGTCGGTAAGGTTCCAAGTGAAGCGCACGTCCACATCGGCGCGCGCGGGAATGGTCTGACTCATAAGGGTGCTCCTTTTTTTCGTAATTTCCTTGATACCTATTATATCACGGACATGGGCGAAAAATTGAACCGGACGTAAAAATTCCCCGCGCGGCAGCGCGGGGAAGAATGCGGCATCCCAAAAACCTATTCCAAATTTTTCAGCCGCTCAAGAATCACTTCATCCGCCGGACAGAAAGCATACTGCGGAATTTCGGCGGGCGTGATCCAGCGCAGGTCGTTGTGTTCCAGCAGCCGCGGTTCGCCCCCGGCAATCCGCGCGTGATACAGCGACAGATGCACGGTCAGATCGGGATAGGTATGCGTGACCTCCATAAACCGTTCCCCGACCTCCACGGTTACGTCCAGTTCTTCCCGGCATTCGCGCACGAGTGCTGCGGCGTGGGTTTCGCCCGGCTCGACCTTGCCGCCGACAAATTCCCACAAAAGCCCGCGCGCCTTGTGTGCCGGACGCTGGCAGATCATAAATTTTTCATCGCGCCAAATCAGCGCGGCAACCACTTCAACAGACTTCATAAAAGATAGGAATTAGGAGATAGGAGATAGGAGATAGAAAACGGGAGGGATTCTCTCCTATCTCCTATCTTTCTATTTTCTATCTGATTTACAGGCTTTCCGCTTCACTCAGCCACAGTTCACTGACCGCATCGGAGGGCATACGCCAGTCGCCGCGCGGAGACAGCGTGACCGAACCGACCTTCGGGCCGTCGGGCAGGCAGGAACGCTTGAACTGCTGGATGAAGAAGCGGCGTACAAAGGTGACCAGCCATTTTTTAA
Source organism: Butyricicoccus sp. (assembly GCA_051868095.1). Classification (GTDB taxonomy): domain Bacteria; phylum Bacillota; class Clostridia; order Oscillospirales; family Butyricicoccaceae; genus Butyricicoccus_B. The sequence continues at coordinate 20,092 of JBJDZO010000029.1, forward strand.
TGGTTTCGTCGTCGTATACGCCATCAAAGGCAATGCGCGCAATGCGGAAAATCTTGCGCGGCGAGTAGCCGAAACGCACCATATAATACAGGTAGAAATCGTGCAGTTCATAGGGGCCGACCAGTTCTTCGGTTTTCTGGCTGATTTCACCGTCCTTGGGCGGCAGCAGCTCGGGCGAAACCGGCGTATTCAGCACGTCGAGCAGGATGTTTTTCAGGTCGTCAGCCGAATGCGCGGCCTCGTAAGCGGTCAGATAACGCACAAGCGTTTTGGGAATCGAGCCGTT
>JBJDZO010000029.1:20477-22754 GCA_051868095.1 Butyricicoccus sp.
CCATAGGCTTCGGCCAGACGCATGGCGTTGGATTTGGTGCGCGAGGTAGTGCCGAAACACGGCATCGTGACTGCGTGAATGCCCTTGCGGTCGATGCCGAGCATGTCGAAGGCGTGGACGATGACGACAAGGGCCAGCGTGGAATCCAGACCGCCCGACAGGCCGATGACGGCGGTTTTGCAGCGGGCATGCTGCATGCGGGTGGCCAGACCGGTGGCCTGCATGCTCAGGATTTCTTCGCAGCGGGCTTCCAGATCGCCGCGGTCGGCGGGAACGAACGGGGTCTGGGCAAACGGACGGGTCAGCGCGGTGTCGCGCACCGGCAGATCAAAGACGATTTCGGTGCAGGCGCCCGGGCGTGCCTCAAAGGTGTTCATGCGGCGGCGCTCATGCATCAGGCGGGACAAATCCAGCTCGGAATAGATGATACCGGTCGAAAAACGCTTGCTTTCGGCCAGAAGGCCGCCATTTTCGGCAATCAGGTCGTGGCCGGAGAAAATAAGGTCCTGCGTGGATTCGCCCATGCCCGCGTCCGCGTAAATATAGCCGCACAGCAGACGCGCCGAATGGCTGCGCACCAGTTCGCGGCGGTAATTGGCCTTACCGATGGTCTCATCGGATGCCGATGGGTTGACAATGACGGTGGCACCGGCTTCGCACAGGAAGGTGGACGGCGGAGTGGAAACCCACAGGTCTTCGCAGATTTCGCAGCCGAGCACAAACTCGGGCATATCGGTGCAGCGGAACAGCAGGCCGTCGCCGAACAGGGTTTCCTGTCCGCAGAGGGTGACGGTCATGGGTTTCAGACCTTTACCCGAAGTAAAATGCCGGGCCTCATAAAACTCTGAGTAATTGGGGATATGCTGCTTGGGCACCAAACCGAGCAGTTTGCCGCGGCACATGACGGCTGCTACATTATATAATGCGCCGCCGTAGCGGAAGGGCAGACCGACTACCATCACCATAGCATGGCGGGCAGACGCATCCAGTACGCGGGCGAGCGCCTGTTCGGCGCCGCGCAGCAGCGAATCCTGCAAAAACAGGTCGCCGCAGGTGTAAGCGGTCAGGCAAAGCTCGGGGAATACGATCAGGGCCGCGCCGTTTTCGGCGGCTTCGGCGGCCATGGCCTCGACGCGGGAGGCATTGTACGCACAGTCGGCCACGCGGATGCGCGGGGTCGCTGCCGCAACCTTTAAAAATCCGTCTTTCATGGGAAAAAGACCTCCAGAATGTTCAAAAATACAGGTAAGTTTATTATATCCTGATTTGGGCGGCTATGCAACCAGAACGCACATCCCGGAAAATATAAAAAAATTTACGGGCGAGAATTCTCCTGCCCGTAAATTTTGAAGAAAGGCGATTACGCTAAGGAAACAAATTACGTATACTTAGAAATGGTTCCGGAAAATGCTCTTGTAATATTGTCCTGAGTAACTGAAATTTTTACATAATATTTTTCAGATGATGAAAGACCGGTTACAATGCAAGAGCCATAACCGTTGTCTTCGCCAGCCCATCGGCCTAAGTCTGCATAGTTTGAAGAAACCAACTTGCCCTTGGAGTTGTATACACTAAAAGTAACAGCTTCATAGTTCAGCAAGGTTGTTCCGTCAGTATGACGGTATCCGAGGACACTGCATTTAATAGATTTTGCTCCAGTCAACCAACGATCTGTATATACCTGAGCGCCAACCGATGTGACAGTATAATCATAGTCGCTGGAACTTAGATCATGCGTACCGTTGCTGGAAGATGGTGGATTGGCACCATACGGCATAATTTCCTCAGAAGCGGGTGGAACATCCTGCAGGATATGCACGTCATTTTGGTTGACCGCAGAAGCCGAGATAATCAAAGAAAGACACATGAAACAAGCCAATAAACAGGAAGTAAACTTTCTCATTGTTTAGTCACCTCATTTTTTGAATTTTCTTTGCCATATAGGTATACTGCAAACCCAATACAGCATCCAATAAAATGCAACAGTATGTCATCCACATCAAATGCGCCAGTATATGTAATTTTCTGGAATGTTTCTGCAAGAACGCAGAGAGCAAAACACATGCTGAAAAACCAGACAGGCCGACTGAATTTTGGAAAACTCCATGGGAACAGTATACCGAACGGAATCATAACAGCGAAACCGCAAAACAGATTCCGTATGGCAATTTTGTCGGGAAGCCGATACAGATACTGCATGATTGTACGAAATGGGACATAGTTGTGCGGAAGCCATCCATACAACTCCAGATGATATTGAAGGCTCTCACGATAATT
>JBJDZO010000030.1:0-5323 GCA_051868095.1 Butyricicoccus sp.
GACGTTCACCATGGCAAACATCATCGAGCGCGTGCAGAAGCCTACGTTGGTGCTTGCGCACAACAAAACCCTGGCCGCTCAGCTGTGCACCGAGCTGCGCGAGTTTTTCCCGCACAATGCGGTCGAGTATTTTGTGTCCTATTACGATTACTACCAGCCCGAGGCTTATATTGCGTCTACCGACACCTACATCGAGAAGGACAGCGCCATCAACGACGAAATCGACCGGCTGCGCCATTCCGCGACCGCCATGCTGAGCGAGCGGGAGGACGTGATCATTGTCGCGTCGGTGTCGTGCATCTATTCGCTCGGCGACCCGATCGATTACAAAGACATGGTCATTTCGCTGCGCCCGGGCATGGAAAAGAGCCGCGATGACCTCATTCACAAGCTGATCGACATCCAGTACGAGCGCAACGACATCGCGTTTGAGCGCAACCGTTTCCGCGTGCGCGGCGACACGGTCGAAATCTGGCCGGTATATTCGGACAGTGACTGTGTGCGCATCGAGTTTTTCGGGGATGAGATCGACCGCATCAGCCGCATTGACCCGTTAAACGGCAAGGCGATTGCCGAACTCGGACATATTGCGATTTTCCCGGCCAGCCATTACGTCACAAGCCGGGACAAGCTGAATGCTGCGATTGCCGAACTGGAACGCGAGCTGGACGAGCGGGTGGCGTACTTCAACGCGAACGGCAAGCTGGTCGAAGCCCAGCGCATTGCTCAGCGCACCCGATACGACATTGAAATGTTACAGGAAATCGGCTTTTGTTCGGGCATCGAGAACTATTCACGTGTCCTGTCCGGCCGTGCGCCGGGCAGCTCACCGTATACGCTGATCGACTATTTTCCGGAGGATTTCCTGCTGATTGTGGACGAGAGCCATGTTACGCTGCCGCAGGTGCGCGCCATGTACCACGGCGACCGCGCCCGTAAGGAAAGCCTGATTGACAACGGGTTCCGTCTGCCTTCGGCGCTGGATAACCGTCCGCTGAACTTTGAGGAGTTTAACGACCGTATCAATCAAGCGCTGTATGTGTCCGCGACGCCGGGCGACTATGAGCGCGAACGCGCCGGACAGATCGTTGAACAGGTCATCCGGCCCACCGGCCTGCTCGACCCGCTGATTTCGGTGCGTCCGGTCGAGGGGCAGATTGACGACCTGCTGGGTGAGATTCATACGCGCGCCGAAAAGGGCGAACGCGTGCTCGTCACCACACTGACCAAAAAAATGGCCGAGGATTTAACCAGCTATCTGGAGGGCGTGGGCGTGAAGGTGCGCTATATGCACCACGACGTCAAGACGATGGAGCGGCAGGAGCTGATTCGTGACCTGCGGCTTGGCGTGTACGATGTGCTTGTGGGCATCAACCTGCTGCGCGAGGGCCTTGACCTGCCCGAAGTGTCGCTCGTTGCCATTCTCGACGCGGACAAGGAAGGCTTTCTGCGTTCGGAAACCTCGCTCATCCAGACCATTGGCCGTGCGGCCCGCAACGAGCATGGTATGGTGATTATGTACGCGGACAGCGTGACGCCGTCCATGCACCGCGCGATTTCCGAGACCGAGCGCCGCCGCAAATTGCAGGAGGACTTCAACCACGCGCACGGCATTGTGCCGCGGACGGTCAAAAAGAGCGTCAAGGACGTCATTGAAATTTCCAGCGAAAGCAAAGTGCCGGGCGGCCGCGGCAAGGGCAAAAAGCTGTCGAACGCGGAAAGCGCAGCCGAGATTGCCCGCCTGACCCGCCAGATGAAGGAAGCGGCCAAGCTGCTGGAATTCGAGCTGGCGGCCGAGCTGCGTGACAAAATCAAGGCGCTGGAAGAAGCGCAGAACGCCGGGAAAGAGAAATGGAAGAAGGAATTTCTCAAATGATCTGCCCGTACTGCGGAAAGGCAATGAAAAGCGGCGAAATCTGTGCCGGACGCAGCAGGGTGGTCTGGCGGCCTGCGTGCGGCGCATTCACGCTGCCGCCCGGGCTGGCCATTTCCCCGGAACTGCTCGGCCCGACAGCCGAGAACGCCTACTGCATGGAATGCGGGGTGCTGCTTGTGCGTCCGGACGGGAAAAGTGCCGCGGAATTTCGTGAAAAGTATCAGCGATACATGGAAAAAAAGAAATGAGTGTACATCCGATGGGAAAGGGGCGAGAAATGAACATTCATGCCATGTACTGGAGCGCGACCGGCACGACCGAAAAAATCGTGACCGCCATCGCGCGAGAGATCGCCGGGGGCGCGACCGGATTTACCTCGTATGATTTCACCCTGCCCGCCGCACGGCAGGGCTGTCCGGATTTCGGGCCGGATGATCTCGTGGTGTTCGGTACGCCGGTCTATGCCGGGCGCGTGCCCAATGTGCTGCTTCCATACCTTGCGGCGGTCGAAGGAAACGGCGCTCTGGCCATTCCGGTGGTGCTGTTCGGCAACCGCAATTTCGACGACGGCCTGATCGAACTGCGCGACATTCTTGAAACGAACGGTTTCCGCACCATCGCGGCCGCGGCGTTTGTGGGTGAGCATGCTTTCTCCCGGACGCTCGCCGCCGGACGGCCGGATGCGCAGGACATGGAGACCGCGCGCGGCTTCGCACAGAATATCCTGAGCATGCTCAGAGACAACCGCTGGCGCACGCCGATTCCGGTCGAGGGCTGCACGCCGCTGCGGCCCTACTACACACCCCGCGACCGAGGGGGAAACCCGGTGAATATTCTCAAAGTGAAGCCCAAAACCGATCTGGAGAAATGCGACGGCTGCGGTATCTGCGCGGAGGTCTGTCCGATGGGCAGCATTGAGCATGCTCAGCCCGAAATCGTATCCGGAATCTGCATCAAGTGCTGCGCCTGCGAGAAAAAATGCCCGAAGGGCGCAAAATATTTCGACGATCCGGGATACTTATACCATAAAGAGGAACTCGAACTGGGCTATGCCCGCCGGGCGGAGCCTGCGCTGTTCCTGTGATTCCCATAGAAAGGAAACCTATGCAAGACCATATTTTTGTCAAGGGTGCGCGTGAGCACAACCTCAAAAACATTGATATCAAAATTCCGCGTGACAAACTGGTTGTGTTCACCGGTTTGTCCGGCTCGGGCAAGTCCTCGCTTGCGTTTGACACCATTTATGCCGAAGGCCAGCGCCGCTATGTCGAATCGCTGTCCTCCTATGCCCGGCAGTTTCTCGGCCAGATGGAAAAGCCCGATGTGGACTACATCGAAGGCCTGTCGCCGGCCATTTCCATCGACCAGAAAACGACCTCCAAAAACCCGCGCTCGACCGTGGGTACGGTGACCGAGATTTACGACTATCTGCGTTTGCTGTGGGCGCGCATCGGCATCCCGCACTGCCCGAAATGCGGCAAGGAAATCCATCAGCAAACCATTGATCAGATTATCGACCAGCTCATGGCGCTGCCCGAACGCACCAAGCTGCAAATCCTTGCGCCGGTTGTGCGCGGCCGCAAGGGTGAGCACGTCAAGGTGTTTGAGGACGCGCGAAAATCGGGCTATGTCCGCGTGCGCGTGGATGGGAACGTCTATGATCTGTCCGAAGAAATTAAGCTGGAAAAGAACAAAAAGCATTCGATTGAGGTCGTAGTGGATCGTATCGCCATCAAGCCCGATGTGCGCGGCCGCCTAACCGACTCGGTCGAAACCGCCTCTGCGCTGTCGGGCGGACTGGTGCTGGCCGATGTGATCGGCGGCGAGACGCTGACCTTTTCACAGAATTATGCCTGCGAGGACTGCGGTATCTCCATCGAGGAGCTGACGCCGCGCATGTTTTCGTTCAACAATCCCTACGGTGCGTGCCCGACCTGTACCGGCCTCGGCATTCAGATGAAGATCGACCCCGACCGCATCATGCCGAACCGCAGCCTGTCGATCAAGGACGGCGCGATTCAGGCGAGCGGCTGGGGCAATGCCGAACCGGGCACGATTTCGCGCATGTACTACGACGCGCTCGGCAAAAAATACGGCTTTACTATTGAGACACCGATCCAGGATCTGTCCCCGGAGGCGCTGGACGCGCTGCTGTACGGCACCGGAGGCGAAAAACTGACCCTGTCGGTCAGCAGATTTTCGGGCGGCAAAATGGAGCAGCCGTTTGAGGGCATTGTGAACAATCTGGAACGCCGCTACCGCGAGACTTCAAGCGAGTACGCGCGCAGCGAAATTGAGGAATGCATGAGCGAGGTGCCCTGTCCGGACTGCAAAGGCCGCCGCCTGAAAAAAGAAGTGCTGGCGGTGACGGTCGGCGGGCTGAACATCGCGGAATACTGTGAAAAATCGGTCGTAAAGGCCATCGAGTTCATGGAAAACCTCGAGCTGACCGAGATGCAGCACCAGATCGGTGACCGCGTCATCAAGGAAATCCTCGACCGGCTGGGTTTTCTGCGTTCGGTCGGCCTGGAATATCTGACCCTGTCGCGGCCGTCGGGTACGCTGTCGGGCGGCGAAGCCCAGCGCATCCGGCTGGCCACCCAGATCGGTTCGTCGCTCATGGGCGTGCTGTATATTCTGGACGAGCCGTCCATCGGTCTGCACCAGCGCGATAACGACAAGCTGCTTGCGACGCTGAAGCACCTGCGCGACCTCGGCAACACGCTGGTTGTGGTCGAGCACGACGAGGACACCATGTACGCGGCCGACTATATTGTGGACATCGGACCGGGCGCGGGCGTACACGGCGGCGAAGTGGTCTTTGAAGGCAAAGTGGACGACCTGTTAAAATGTGAAAAATCGGTTACGGGTGCGTACCTGTCCGGCCGGAAGTCCATTCCGGTGCCGGAGATCCGGCGCAAGGGCAGCGGCAGCAAGCTGATTGTCAAGGGCGCGGCGGTCAACAACCTGAAAAACACCGACTTCACCATTCCGCTCGGCACACTGACCTGCGTGACCGGCGTGTCCGGCTCGGGCAAGTCCAGCTTTGTCAACGAGATTCTGTACAAGCGTCTGGCCGCCGAGCTGAACGGCGCACGTACCCGCCCGGGCACACACAAGGAAATGCTGGGGCTGGAGCATCTGGATAAGGTGGTCGGCATCGACCAGTCACCGATTGGCCGCACGCCGCGTTCCAATCCGGCGACCTACACCGGCCTGTTCAACGACATCCGGGAGCTGTTCGCGCAGACCGCAGACGCCAAGGCGCGCGGTTATGGTCCGGGCCGGTTCAGCTTCAACATCAAAGGCGGCCGCTGTGAGGCCTGCGCGGGCGACGGCCTGCTGAAAATCGAGATGCACTTCCTGCCTGATATTTATGTGCCCTGCGACGTGTGCAAGGGCAAGCGCTACAACAAGGAAACGCTGGAAGTGCGTTATAAGGGCAAG
>JBJDZO010000031.1:0-5293 GCA_051868095.1 Butyricicoccus sp.
ATCCATTCATACGATCAATTTTAGTGATCATTGAGCTGCCGCACTTCGGGCACATGTCCATGTCTAACTGCTCATATCCGCAGTCCTCGCAGTATGCCAGAGACAAATTGATTCCTTCATAGAAGCCCATACTCATCGCACGGCGCACCAGAGTTTTAATCGCCTCTTTATTGTACGACACCGGATATCTGCAATACTGAATTTTCCCTCCATTAAACAGGTTCCAAAACCGATATTCCAGATCCTGCTTCTGAATCGGAGTTATATCTTCCCACACGCCACAATGAAAGCTATTCGACACGTAAGGCCGATCAGATACGCCTTTAACAATTCCATATTTATTCCTGAATTGCTGTATTTGCAGGCCGCAAAGGCTTTCGGCCGGCGCGCCGTAAATCGCGTACAGGTTGCCATCCTCTTCCTTGAACTGACTGACCTTGTCGTTGATATGCTGCATGACCTCGAGCGCAAACGCGCCGTCCTCGGCAAGGCTCTTTCCATTGTAGAGCATTTGCAGTTCGTTGAGCGCCGTAATGCCAAAGGATGCGGTTGCGGTTTTCATGATGGGCTTGATTTTGTCGTGCAGACCCAGATGGCCGCCGTAGAAACCGCCCTCACAGTAGGCAAGCGGATTGGTCGAAGCGCGCATCTCACCCAAGTATGCATAGGTGCGAATGTGCAGCTTGCGGATCAGCTCCAGATAATAGTCGAGCACTTCATAGAAGTCCCTGCCCTCCTGCCGCGCTTTAGCAAGAATCATGGGCAGATGCAGCGATACCGCGCCGATGTTCCAGCGGCCGACAAAGACCGGCTTATCGTCCTCATCCGCGGGCTTCATGCCGCCGCGCTCATACCACGGAGACAGGAACGCGCGGCAGCCCATCGGGCTGACGATCTGACCGTATTTCTTGTACATGCTCGGCACATAGCCTTCGCCGGTCAGCGACAGCCAGTCCGGATACATGGCCTTGGACGAACACAGGATACCGGCCTCGAACACATCCTCGAGCGGTTTGCCCTCGCCATGCAGGTTTTCGTCGTACAAGAACACGATTTTCGGAAACAGTACCGGCTTTTTCTGGTCTTTTTTGCCCTGTCCGCGGCGGCGAACATGAAGCATCGTAATCGAAGCCAGCCTCGCAAAGCGGCCGGTGCCCGTGCCCATGGTCATGGTGATGAACGGATAGTCGCCGCGGCTGGATGCAACCGTATTGAACTTGTACTCCCAGCCCTGAAAGCCTTGCTCGAAGTCGTTCAGGATATCGGCCATAACCTCGCGCTCGACCGTTTCCGCATCCAGACCCAGACGGCTGTATTTCTCGGTCAGCATTTTGTAGCTGCGCTCAGCATACGGCTCGAGCAGCAGATCCACCGACGGCACAGTAAAGCCGCCGTACTGCTGGCTGGCTGCCGACAGCACGATATCGCCGATGACATCGAACGCGACATTGAGCGTTTTCGGCTCGTTGTACCACAGGTTGCCCATCTCGAAGCCGCCCTCAAGCACATGCTTGACGTCGAACAGGCAGCAGTTCATCGTGTCACGACGGGCGGACATGTCGTGGACGTAGATATAGCCGTCCCGGCAGGCCTGCAGTTCCTCGGTGGTCATGAAGAATTTCTGGTACAACTCCTTGTTGAGCTGGTTGAAAATCAGGCTGCGCTTGGTGGACACCAGCGCCGAATCGGTGTTGGAATTTTCCTTGTCCCCGATGTACATGATGGACTGGCTTTTCTTGTACACGCTGTCCAGCATGCCGACAAAATCCTGCTTGTAGTTGCGGTAATCGCGGTAGCTCTTGGCAACCTCGGGACGCACGCTTTCCAGCGCGGCCTCGACGATATTGTGCATCTGCGCAATACGGATTTCGTCCGTGTCCATCTTGTTCACGTAGTTTTCCACATAGGTGCAGATGGCCTTTGTCTCTTCCTCAGTAAAGGTATACAGCACGCGGTTGGCCGATTTGTTGACCGCAGCAATCACCTTTTGCACGTTAAATTCTTCGCGGGTGTTGTCTTTTTTGATAACGTGGATCATCCATCTTCCCCTTTTCGTATTTTGTAGCCGTTCCATTATAGCATGCCTACATGTTGTGCCGCCACCATGAAATTCGACAAATTAAAGCGGCGTTATTTGACGAAATTCTGTTCGCTTTCACGCGCCGCCGCAATTGACAACCCCTGCACGCACTTTTATAATAAGTAGCAGCACAAAACCTGCTGAAGGAGGCTTTTCCCATGGAAACCAAAGACTGTATCCTGACCCGCCGCAGCATCCGCAAGTTCACCGACACGCCGGTGAGCCATGAGACGCTGGAGCAGATTATTGCGGCCGCCGCGTATGCGCCGTCGTGGAAAAACACCCAGATTTCCCGTTACATCGCCATCGAAAACCCGGACATGCTGCGCGAAATCTGTGAGACCTATGCGCCGTTCAACGCACGTGTCATTGGTGGCTGCAAAACGCTGATTGCCCAGACCTTCGTAAAGAACCGCTCGGGCTTTGAGCGCGACGGCTCGTACACCACCGACCGTGAGGCCGGCTGGCAGTATTACGACTGCGGCATTGCGGCACAGACCTTCTGCCTCGCGGCGCATGATCTCGGCGTTGGTTCGGTCATTCTGGGCATTTTCGACCGCGAAGCGCTGGAGAAATACCTCGGCATTCCCGAGGACCAGGAACTGATGGCGCTCATCGCCATCGGCTATCCGGAAGGAGATGCGCCCGCGCCCAAGCGCAAGGATGTCGAAACCCTGCTGAGCTATCGATAAGAAAAAGACCGTCCGTTTTGCACGCGGACGGCCTTTTTTATTTCTCCATTTTTTCCAGCAGGCGGATGATCTCGTCCAGCTTTTCCGCGCGTTCCTCGGGCGTGCCCGATTCCATCGCGTCCTGCACACAGCCTTCCAGATGCCCCTTGACCACCGCCTGCCGCGCCTTGCGCAGCAGCGCTTCGGCCGCAAGCATCTGCGTGACAATATCCATGCAGTATCGGTTGTCGTCGATCATCTTGAGCACCGCGTCGAGCTGGCCGCGCGCTGTTTTTACCAGCGGCTCCACTTTTTTTCGTTCGGCTCTCATGCGATCGAAATGACCTGATAGCCTGCGCCAGTTACGGCCCCAGCGAGCACCTCATCCGCTACCTCTGCCGACAGCGTCAGTTCGGCCTTGCCGGTCTCGTGGCTTACTTCCGCGGATGCCACACCGTCCAGCGCAGCCAGCGCGTCACGGACGCGGCCCGAGCAATGCGGACACATCATGCCTTCAATTGTGATCGTCTTTTTCATCGTGGGTTCTTCCTTTCTGATTGGGGTGGATTCTGTATTCTTATGGCCGGAAACCGGCTGAAACAGCTTGATGCGCAGGGCGTTGCTGACCACGCACACCGACGACAGGCTCATTGCCGCGGCGCCGAACATCGGGGTCAGCCGCAGGCCGGGCGCAATGCCCGCGAACACGCCTGCCGCAAGCGGAATGCCGATGCAGTTATAAAAAAACGCCCAGAACAGGTTCTGTTTGATGTTGCGCATGACATTTTTGGACAGGCGCACGGCGTTCACCGCATCGAGCAGGTCGGATTTCATCAGAATGACGTCGGCAGATTCAATGGCCACATCAGTGCCCGCGCCGATGGCAATTCCCACATCGGCACGCACGAGTGCAGGCGCATCGTTGATGCCGTCGCCCACCATGGCGACCGTTTTACCCTCCTGCTGAAGTCGGCGCACCTCGCGTTCCTTGTCCTGCGGCAGCACCTCAGCCACCACGCGCGGAATATCCAGTTCGCGCCGGATGGCTTCGGCGGTCACCTTGTTATCGCCGGTCAGCAGCGTCACGTCAATGTGCATCGCACGCAGCAGACGAACCGCTTCGGCGCTCGTGGGCTTAACCGTATCCGCGATAGCGAGTACGCCGATCATCTTGCCATCCCGCGCAAAGTACAGCGGTGTTTTTCCGGCAGCGGCGTACTGTTCGCCCATCTTTTCGGCGGCGGATACGTCAATTCCGTGTTCGCGCAGCATGCGCAGATTGCCTGCCAGACAATCCGCGCCCGCGACCTGAGCGGTCACGCCCTTGCCGGAAACCGCTTCAAATCCAGTGGTTTCCAGCGGCTTTGCACCGTGCTCCCGCGCGTACCGCACGACCGCTTCGGCGAGCGGGTGCTCACTTGGCTGCTCCATGGATAGTGCGAGCGCAAGCAGATCGCTTTCCCTTCCCGTGAGCACTTCCACATCGGTCACGGACGGATGACCCTCGGTGACCGTACCAGTTTTGTCGAGCACAACCGCGTTCACTTTATGCAGGCGTTCGAGCGCCTCAGCCGACTGGAACAGTACACCGTTTTCCGCGCCGACGCCCGTGCCGACCATGATGGCGACCGGCGTGGCCAGACCGAGCGCACATGGGCACGAAATGACCAGCACCGTAATTGCCCTCGACAGCGCATCGGTGAACGACACACCCAGCGCCAGCCAAACCACCGCTGTCACGGCCGCAATGCCGAGTACGACGGGCACAAATATGCCCGCGACTTGATCCGCCAGCTTGGCAATCGGCGCTTTGGATGCGCCCGCTTCTTCCACCAGCCGAATGATCTGCGACAACGTCGTATCATCGCCCACACGCGACGCGCGGAAGGTAAAAAATCCGGTTTTGTTGACCGTCGCGGCAATCACGGTGTCGCCCTCGCCCTTTTCCACCGGAATGCTTTCGCCGGTCAGCGCTGCCTCATCGAGCGACGCATGGCCGGACACAATCACGCCGTCTACCGGCACGCTCTGTCCCGGACGCACGACAACGAGATCCCCGACCTGCACCTGCTCGACCGGAATGATGATTTCCTGCCCGTTGCGCTGCACCGCCGCCGTCTGCGGGCGCAGATCCATCAGCCCCGCGATGGCCTCGCCGGTGCGTTTTTTCGCACGGGTTTCAAAATATTTCCCCAGCGTCACAAGTGCCAGAATCATGCCCGCTGACTCGAAATATAGATCATGCATGTAGCGATGCACGCGCTCCATGTCGCCGTGACCCAGCCCATAGCCGATCTGGTACAGCGCGAACACGCCGTAAATCAGCGCCGCACCCGACCCGACCGCAATCAGTGCATCCATGGTCGGTGCGCGGTGCAGCAGAGTTTTGAAGCCGTTCACATAATACTTTTTATTGACAATTACAATCGGGAGCGTCAGCAGAAATTGAGTCAGCGCAAAGCTGACCGCGTTTTCCGCGCCCGCCAGAAAGCCCGGCAGCGGCAGCCCGATCATATGCCCCATGGACACAAACATAAGCAGC
>JBJDZO010000032.1:0-5259 GCA_051868095.1 Butyricicoccus sp.
CGGGTCATCCTTCCGCAAGGTGTTCACACGTTCCTCACAGCCCATGGTGCACATGAACCCCAGGCTTTTGATGACTTCTTCGCTCTCCCGGCTGCACGCGCCATAAGGGTACGTGTAACAGATTGGCGTCGGTACGCCGCCTTCAATCAGCAGTTTCTGAGCATGCTCAGTATCTTCGACCAGCATGGCACGGTAGCTTTCCAGACTTTCCCCACGCATGCGCAGGCAGCCCTTGCGCGCGTCGTTTTCATGCAGGTCATAGGAGTGATTCTGGATTTCAAAGGTGCCGTCCGCGCTGATTTCACACAGGCGGCTAATGTTCAGATATGACCAGTAGGCATTTTCCTGCCCGCTTTCGGTGTACTGCTCGGTCTCCTTGCCGATAACGGATACCACGGCTTTCATGCCGCGCTCTTTGAGCAGGGGATAGGCATACAGATAATTGTTGTAATGGCCGTCATCAAAGGTGAGCATGACCGGTTTTTCGGGCAGCTCGCCCAAACCGTCCACATACCGCACCAGATCGGCCACAGTCACGGTCTCATAACCGTGATTTTTTAGATAATCGAGATCGGCTGCAAGCGCCAACGGACTGACCACATATTTTCCGGCCCGTGCCTGATCCTTGAGCACGCTGTGGTACATAATGATTGGCAGTCGAACGGTATTATTCCCGCCAAAGGTGGCCGAAACTGTCTGTGCTTCTACCATGCCGCGCTCGACCGCCGCGTTGTTTGCCGTAAAGATGACACCGAGCACCATGCAGGTCAGCACCATCTGCAAAAGAGTCTTTTTCATCCTGTGCCCTCCCTCGCAAGAGCGTTTGATACAGGATATGCGGGGAAAGAGCGGGTTAGAAGTTAGGAGTTAGGAGGTAGGAGTTAGGAGGTAAGGAAGCACGCGAAGCGTGCATAAAATTCCGGCCTTTGGCCGGCACAATTACTCCTCACTCCTACTTCCTCACTCCTCACTCTCCAAAAGTTCCGTGATGTCGCTTTTGAGCTGAATGGTAACCGTGCCCGCCGCGTCCACCTCAATGCGTTCGGACAGAAGCTGCAAATCCTGCCGGGTGAAGTGCCCGGCGGCAAGCAGTCGGTCAAAACGGGCAAGGGCGCTTTCGAGATTTTCGGTCAGGGCGGCGCGCTGGGATGACTCCCGTTCGAGCAGGGCTTTTTTACGGCTGAGCGCGTCCAGTTCGTCGTGATAGCGGCGCTCCAGACGGTCGAAGGTTTGGTGAATGGCGGCTTCGCGGTCAGGGGATGCGACAAGCTGGCGGAGACGCTCGCGGGTGGAGGCTTCCAGCTCACGGCGAAGCTGTTCTTCTTCGGCGGCAAGGGCGGAAAGCCGGTCGGCCAGCGTCGCGGCAAGAGTTTCGCGGCGGGTTTCATCGAGCTGCGTCAGCGCGTCCGCCATGCGGTCCCGCACCGTGGACAGATAGGCACGCATGCTGTCGTCGAGCGTGCGTTCGTGGATGTGGTGCGAAGTGCAGGCCGCACGGCCGCGCCGGTGGTATGCGCCGCACAGATAGCCAGCCGGGCGGTTGGGGTAGGATATGCCGAACATCGGACTGCCGCAGTCGGCACAGAACAGCAGACCCGAATACGGATGCGGATATTTGCGTTCGCCGCGATAGGGGGTATGGGTGCGGCGGCGGGCTTGTTCCTGAGCATGCTCAAAGGTTTCACGGTCAAGGATGGCTGGGTGGTGGTTCGGAAAGACCTGATGGGCTGAGGGATCGGTGCGGCGGTCGGCTTTGTTGATGCCCGGGCGCTGCCACATGCCCTGCCGCAAGGTGCCGATGTAAAAGTCATTGCCGAGGATTTTGGCGACCGAGTTCGCGTTCCAGATTGGGCTTGCACGCCGTTCCAGCTTGGAGGCATCCGCGCCGCGTGCACGGAGCTGTTTGGCCGCGAGCTGAAGGCCGGTTGGGTAGCCGTGTTCGGTCAGATAGGCGGCAATGCGGCGATACCCCCAACCGGCGTTGTACAGTTCATAAATCCGCCGTACTGCACGCGCCCCCTCCTCGTCGATACAGATTTGGTTTTTGTGCAGGGGGTGGAGATAGTAGCCATACGGGACGGCACAAATCCATTCGCCCCGGCTTTGCCGCGACCGGATGACCGCACGCACCTTTTTGGAGGTGTCGGTGACCGGCATTTCGTTCATAAGAAAGCGGAACTGGATAGCCAGCCAGTCGTCCCGGGTAGGGTAGTCCACGCCGTCCCCAATCGAGATGATGCGCACGCCCTCGTCGCGCAGCACCTCCAGTTCGTACAGGCCGAGCGAATTGCGGCGGGAAAAACGGGAAAAGTCCTTGACAATCACAATGGAAAACCGTCCGGCCCGCAGCGCGGCCCGCATAGCCTGATAACCTTCGCGCTGTTCGAAGGTATAGCCTGAGCGGTCGCGGTCCTCAAAGAAGGTGAGGGAAGCATCCGGAAAATGCGCGGCCGTGTACTCGGAAATGATGGATTTCTGATTTTCAATGGAAGGGTTGTCGGCGCTCGGTTCCTCATCGACTGAAATGCGTGCGTAGCCCGCAATGGACAGCATCAGAACAGCCCGGTCTGCCGGTCGAGCAGCGCGGCTACGCCGGGCAGAAGCGGTTCGCTGCCTCCGAGAAACACGCATACCCGGTAGCCCAAGGCGCGGTAGCGGCGCACGGTCTCGCGGTATTCCTCGGACATAGCATAGGTGCTGCGCTCGCCGTAGTCAATCCAGATTTCACACCGGCGCGCCGCGTCATTTCGTTTTACGGTCATAAAAAGCCCTCCGTTTCCACATATACTTTTAATATGCGCGAAAAAAGAAGGGTTATACCGGAAAAAGAAAAGCCTTCCCACAAAGGGGAAGGCTTGTGCTGTTACGGCAGAGCGTATTCTTTCAGGAAGCCGTTGTAGCTTTCGATGAATTCGGGGCTTTGACCGTTTTTGATGCTGTTAAGATATTCGTGGGTGTCGTAGCTGCCGTGCTGCAGCTCGATCATGCAGGCTGCGATGTTCGAGCAGTGGTCGGAGACGCGCTCGAAGCTTGTGAGCAGGTCGGAGAAAATGAAGCCCAGCTCAATCGTGCAGCTGCCCTCCTGCAGACGGGCAATGTGACGGTTTTTCATGGTGCTGCGCAAATAGTCAACCACCTGTTCGAGCGGCTCGACTTCGAACGCAAGCTGAACATCACCCGAGGTAAAGCTTTGGATGGACATATGCAGTACGCGGCGTACCGCGGCGGCAATCACGTTGATTTCGCCCTGCGCGTCGTCCGAAAAACGGATTTCCTTGGTGTGCATTTCCTCCGCAGCGGCGGCGATATCCACCGCGTGGTCGCTGATACGCTCGAAATCGCCGATGGTATGCAGCAGACGGGAAACCTCACGGCTGTCGGCCTGCGACAGGCTGCGCGCAGACAGCTTCACCAGATAGGTGCCCAGTCGGTCCTCATAGACATCGATACGGGATTCGGCCTCATGTACGGCATTGCACACCTCGGGATCGAAATTCTGGATGAGGGACAGCGCCTGTGTCATGGCGAATTCCGACTTTTCTGCCATCTTAATGGTCAGCTTGCGGCACTGCTCAATCGCAATCGGCGGGGTGACCATCAAACGTTCGTCAAGCAGCTGGAATTCGTCGGCTGCCTGTTCTTCGTCCTTGATCGTCGTGCAGGCCAGACGTTCGAGTACGCCTGCAAACGGCAGCATGACTGCGGTGCAGACCAGATTGAACGCAGTATGCACAACGGCAATGCCAAACTGGTTGATCGGGTTGTGTACGAACTGGAAGTCAAACATTGCCTTGAGCGCGTAGAATGCGACCAGGAATACGAGCGTACCAATGCAGTTAAAATACAGATGCACAATTGCAGTACGGCGGGCATTTTTGTTGGTGCCGACCGACGACAGCATAGCGGTCGCACAGGTGCCGATGTTCTGGCCGAGGATAATCGGGATAGCGCTGCCGAAGGTGATCTGTCCGGTGGCAGACAGCGCTTGCAGGATACCAACCGAAGCCGACGACGACTGGATGATGGCAGTCAGGGCCGCACCGGCGAGTACGCCGAGAATAGGATTGGAGAACAGCAGCAGAATATTGGTGAACGCCGGCACGTCCTTGAGGGGCGCCACCGCGTCGCTCATAGTCTCCATGCCGAACATCAGCACGGCAAAGCCGAGCAGGATGGAACCAATGTCCTTCTTTTTGCTGTTTTTGACGAACATGTAGAGGATAATGCCGATCAGCGCCAGAACCGGCGAGAACGACGAGGGCTTGAGCAGCTGAACGAAAAAGCTGTCGCCCTCAATGCCCGAAAGACTGAGAACCCACGACGTCACCGTGGTGCCGACGTTCGCGCCCATGATGATGCCGATGGCTTGCCGCAGACTCATGATGCCCGAGTTTACGAAGCCGACAACCATAACGGTGGTCGCGGAAGAGGACTGAATGACTGCCGTGACCGCCACGCCGAGCAGGAAGCCGCGCAGCGGGCTGGAGGTCAGACGCTCGAGGATGGTTTTCAGCTTGCTGCCCGCGCATTTCTCCAGACCGTCGCCCATGACCGACATGCCGAAGAGAAACATTGCGAGTCCGCCGAAGAGGGAAAGCACGTTAAAAATACTCATATTTTTGTTTCCTTCACTTTGTTACATAGATTCTACCATTCTACTTTTATCATACATCTTTCAGTATTATATCATGCTCTGCCGAAATAGGGGCAGAAATCCATGTAAAATCTATGTAAAGATCCGGTTACAGAAGGATGCCCGCCTTGGCAGCAAGGCGGGCAGGTGCATCACATTGTGACATGCTTCGATAGAAAGCTTGCAGCCGTCTGACTCAGTTTCGTTTCGACTTCGGTGGCACATTCGTCCATGCTTTCCGATACGAACGCCACACAGCCGGTGACATCGCCTTCTGCAATGATCGGCGCGGCTACCACGACATGATAGGGGTCACTCGCCGATACGTGGACGGCTTCATCTGAGCCGTTGTGTTCATAGATGTGCCGCTGTTCCATAAGCGTTTCCAGATCGGGGGAAATGGCTTTTTCGTAGATGTCTTTTTTTGCGCCGCCCGCCGCGGCAATGACCGCGTCACGGTCACAGATCGCGCAGGACAGCCCGGCCGTCCGGCTGAGCGCCTCGGCCAGTTCCCCGACAAAGGTGCCAAGCTCGCCCATCGGGGAATATTTCTTGAAAATGACTTCTCCGTCACGGTCGGTGTAAATCTCCAGAGGGTCGCCCTCGGGGGACACAGGGAACGATGG
>JBJDZO010000033.1:0-5208 GCA_051868095.1 Butyricicoccus sp.
GATCTTCAGCGGGATGTTGTGCGCCTCGGCGTACTCGATCTCCTTCTCGCGGGAGTTCAGCTCCCAGAAACGCCACGGAGCGATGATGTCCATCTGCGGTGCAAACGCATGGATGGCCAGCTCAAAACGTACCTGATCGTTGCCCTTGCCGGTGCAGCCGTGGCAGATGGCGTCCGCGCCTTCCTTGAGCGCGATTTCCACGATACGCTTTGCAATGATCGGACGCGCAAACGAGGTGCCAAGCAGGTACTGCTCATAGGTTGCGCCCGCCTTCATGGTCGGGATGATGTAATCGTCAACAAAGTCCTTGGTAAGGTCCTCAATGTACAGCTTGGAAGCACCGGTGCCCAGTGCACGCTCTTCCAGACCATCCAGCTCGCCAGCCTGACCGACGTTGCCCGATACTGCAATAACCTCGCATCCGTAATGCTCCTTGAGCCACGGAATCAGAACAGAGGTGTCCAGACCGCCGGAGTACGCGAGAACGACCTTGTTATATTTCTTTTCCATAATAAATCCTCCAAAATTGTTTCGTTTTTATCGTAGTCATATTATAACGCCCTCCTTTGCCAAATGCAAGGGAAATTTATAAATAATTTATGTAATGCATAATTATGCATTCGTTGCATGAAAATACTGTTTTGCGCGGAATTCCGCACGATTTTGCTTGAAATTTTTGTGCATTCGTACTATGATAATTCTAACCGCTATGTGTAAAGACACCCGGTGCGCACGGAGAGCGCGCATCGCCAAATTAAAGGGGAACAAAACAATGATTGAAAAAAATATGACCATGCTGACCGATTTTTACGAGTTTACCATGGCCCACGGTTACTTTGAGAAGGGTATGGGCGAACGCCGCGCATACTTTGACATGTTCTATCGCCGCGTGCCGGACGGCGGCGGCTATGCCATCATGGCCGGTGTGGAACAGCTGGTTGAATACCTTGAAAGCCTGCATTTTACCAATGAGGACATCGCATACCTGCGCGGCCGCGGCTGCTTTTCGGATGCATTCCTTGCATATTTAAAAGACTTCAAGTTTGAATGCGATGTCTGGGCTGTGCCTGAAGGTACCCCGATCTTCCCCGGCGAACCGATTGTCACGGTTGCCGGCCCCATGATTCAGGCCCAGTTCCTGGAAACCATGATCCTGCTGACCATCAACCATCAGACGCTGATCGCCACCAAGGCCAGCCGTATCACCCGTGCCGCCAAGGGCCGCACCGTGCTTGAGTTCGGTTCCCGCCGCGCACAGGGCTATGACGGCGCGGTATACGGCGCACGCGCCGCGTACATCGGCGGCTGCCACGGCACGGCCTGCGTCATGGCCGACCGTGACCACCACATTCCGGCGGGCGGTACCATGGCACACTCGTGGGTGCAGATGTTCCCGTCTGAGTTTGACGCCTTCAAGGCTTATGCGGAAATCTATCCGACCAACTGTGTCTTCCTCGTTGATACCTATAATGTGCTCAAATCGGGCGTACCGAACGCTATCCGCTGTGCGAATGAGGTGCTCGCACCCATGGGCATTCGCCCCAAGGGTATCCGTCTGGACTCGGGTGATATCGCGTACCTGTCCATCAAGGCGCGTGAAATGCTGGATGCGGCCGGATATCCGGACATGCAGATCATGGCATCCAACTCGCTCGACGAATATCTGGTGTCCGACCTGCTCGCGCAGGGTGCCCGTATCGATTCTTTCGGCATCGGCGAACGTCTGATCACTTCCAAGTCTGAGCCGGTTTTCGGCGGCGTTTATAAGCTGGCCGCGGTCGAGGACAAATACGGCAACGTTGTACCCAAGATCAAGATTTCCGAAAACGTCGAAAAGATCACCACCCCGCACTTTAAAAAGGTATACCGCCTGTTCGACAAGACCAATGGCAAGGCGATCGGCGACGTACTGTGTGTCCATGACGAGACCATCGACAGTTACAAGCCTTATACGCTGTTCCATCCGATCCACACCTGGAAGCAGAAAATCGTTACCGATTACGAGGCAAAGC
Organism: Butyricicoccus sp.; assembly: GCA_051868095.1. GTDB lineage: Bacteria > Bacillota > Clostridia > Oscillospirales > Butyricicoccaceae > Butyricicoccus_B. The sequence continues at coordinate 2,013 of JBJDZO010000033.1, forward strand.
CGCTGCTTGTCCAGCTTTTCCGCAAGGGTGAGAAGGTTTACGATCTGCCTGATATCGAAACCATCCGCGACAACTGCCTGTCCCAGCTTGATACGCTGTGGGAGCAGACCAAGCGTTTCGAATATCCGCAGACCTATTATGTGGACCTTTCCAAGAAGCTCTGGCAGGTCAAGCACGATCTTCTGGAAGGCTGCCGTATCGTTTAATTCCATCTGTATCCGAAAGCCCGGTTTGTGCCGGGCTTTTTTATGCATAAATTTTCATGCACCCGCGCAACCTAAACCGAATCCAAAACGATGCGGAGGGCGTGAATGTGCAGACAAACAGGAAAGTGAAATTGGCGGTCACGGGCGGGCTGGCCGGTCTTGCGAATGGCTTTTTCGGTGCGGGCGGCGGACTGTTTCTGGTGCCGCTGTTCATCGGCTGGCTCCGGATGGACGAACGCCGAGCATTTGCCACCTCGGTGGCAGTCATTCTGCCGCTTTGCGCGGTATCGGCCTTTCTCTACTGGCGGCATGGCAATCTTGATCTCATGCAGGCCCTCCCCTATCTGCTCGGCGGTGCGGCAGGCGGGTTTTTGTCCGGTCGGGTTTTCCGGAAAGTAAATATGATCTGGCTGCGTCGTGCGTTCGGGCTGCTCATTTTATATGGCGGCGTCCGAAGCCTGCTTCTACTATAAGGAGGGGATTGCATGCTCATCCCCATTCTGGTCGGTCTGGCAACCGGTGTGCTGTCCGGGTTCGGCATCGGCGGCGGCAGCCTGCTCATGCTTTACCTGACCCTTTTCGCGCACATGCCCCAACAGACTGCGGCGGGCACGAATCTGCTGTATTTCATCACCTGTGCCCCGGCCGCGCTCATTTCCCACATCCGAAACAAGCTGGTGGATTATGAAGCCTTGTTGTGGTGTACGCTCGCGGGTGTACCAACCTCGGCAGCGGCTTCCCTGCTTGCCGCTGCAACCAATCTTTCCCTGCTGCGGCGACTGTTCGGCGTGCTGCTTCTGTATATCGGCGTGAAAGAACTGCTCGCCAAGCCGCGCAGGGATACAAAACGGTAACAATTTCCGATTTTGCCGAACCTTTTATATTTCGTTTCGTCTATACAAACAGAGTCCCCGATTTTGACGAAACGAGGTGTTACCCATGAAAAAACGTATCATCCCTTTGCTGCTTCTCTGTACGCTTCTGCTTTCGCTGCTTACCGGCTGCGGCGGCAGTGCATCTTCCGCAGCCGGCGGTGCGGCGGAATACACCGCATCTTCTGATGCCGCCGCTCCCGAAGCTGCCGAGGGCTGGAACGGCGCACGGGATGCCGGCGCTTCTGCTTCGACGCTGACCACAGCGCTGCAAAACGCCAAGGTCATTCTGACCGGAAATATGGATCTGCAAAGCCAGCAATTCGATGAGACCGACGCTTTCCTGCGCCAGCTGGCTGCTGATCTTGGCGGCTATCTGGAAGCTACGTCGGTTTCGGGTGACGTTGGCTACCGCTACGCCGACTATACTGTACGCGTGCCGCAAAAAAACTATGATACCTTTTTCGCGCAGGTTGGCGAGCAGTGCCATGTGCTCAGTTCGTCCAGCCAGACCCAGAACATCACCGAAGAATATGTCGATTTGGAAGCCCGTCTGTCCTCGCTCCAGACCAAACATGACCGTCTGATTGCACTTCTTGAAAAGGCCGACAGCATGGAAACCATTGTAACGCTCGAAAGCGCACTCGCTGATACCGAGTATGAAATCGAGCGGCTGACCGGTTCGCTGCGAAAATACGACAATCTAGTTGATTTTTCGACCGTATACCTGTCATTGAGCGAAGTCCGCACGCTGGATCCGGTCACGGAGGGCAATTCGTTTGCAAATGAACTGGGACAGGCGTTCCGAAATGGCGGGCGCGGACTGGTTTCCTTCCTGCGCGGGCTGATTCTGTTCCTTGCCGCAATCTGGCCGCTTGTGCTTCTGCTGGTTGTCGCCGCGGTGATCGTCGTGATCGTTCTGCGTCGCCGCAAAGCTGTCGCGGATGCCGTGCGCGCCAAGCATTCCAAACCAAATGACGGCGAACCCAAGCCGTAAATACAGAAACCCCATCCTTTCGGATGGGGTTTTCCTTTCACAAACACTCACGCACCAGAATCTGTCCGGGCAGGTATACATGTTCCGCCGGGCGTGCGTCCTGCATCAGATAATCGATCAGGATACACACCGGCAGTTCACCTTGCCGCACGGTGTCGCTGTTGATCGTACAGGTGACGATATTTTCCCGCAGCAGTTCCAGAATCTCCGGATAATCCTCAAAGCAGACGACCTTAAGCTGTCCACCGCAGCCGGTCTCCCGAATGGCGCGGCCTACCTCGCGCACGCCGCCGCCCACGACATACACGCCGCGCAGCCCAGGCTGACGCCGCAGCAACTCCAGCGTCATCTGATAGGTCATCACCGGATTTTCCAGACTGGGCGCACTTTCCACAATATGAATATCCGGGAAATTGTCCTGAATATAAGCAACAAAGCCTTTTTCGCGCACTTTCAGAAAATATGTGCCCGCGCGCATGGCCGAGGTGCTGGTAATGACCGCAATCTCGCCCGCGCCGCCAAGAAATTCGCCCATAATGCGTCCGGCAATGCGGCTGGCCTTGGCCGCGTCCTCACCGACATAGCATAGCCGCCCAGTGTCCTCGATATCCGTGTTGGTGCACACGACCGGAATTCCGGCTTCCACCGCGCGGTTGACTGCTTCACGAATGGAATCGGCAGACAACGGACTGAGGATAATGCCGTCTACACGCTCCGCAATCGCGTGTTCCAACTGCGCCAGCTGTGCCTCTGCATCGCCGTAGGCACAGGACTGGCAAGTCACCTGAATGTTGTACATATGCAGCGCTTCCACGGCTTTGCGGATGCCGCGCTCCATAAATGGCCGTGCGTCCACATCGAGCAAAATCGCAGCCAGACGAATGACCGCGGACTGCTTTTGCAGCGCCCGACCAACCGGATTGGGCCGGTAGCCGGTTTCGTCGATCACAGCCTGCACCCGGCGGCGCACTTCATCGCTTACACCCGGCCGCTTGTGCAGCACCTTATCAACCGTCGAACGGTGCACTCCGGCAAGAGCCGCAATTTCTTTCAGAGTAACTCCCATTCCCTCTTCTCCTTCTTGCATCGGGTTTCTTTTGTATATCGTATCAAATTTTGCC
>JBJDZO010000034.1:0-5197 GCA_051868095.1 Butyricicoccus sp.
AAGGACGACGCCGGATCAATCTCCAGAATCGTGCGGCCCTGCGGGTCGTCCACGGTCTCCCACGACGGCTTAATCATGAACTTTTCTCCGACCGGGAACGGCTTGAAATACTGCTTCCAGCCCCATTCCCAGTCTTCCTGACGGGTCAGGCTGGTCTCGGTCACAAGCCGGCCATATTTTCCGTCCGTATCCTCCGCCGCAAGCGCTGCGAGCTGCTTTTTCAGCTCTGCGTACTGCGCGCGGCCAGCCTCGTCATCCGACAGGTAAATCTTGATCTTGGTTTCCTGCGTGGACAGTTCTTCTTTCAGTTTTTCGTCCACATAGTCCCAGTATATCTCGGTATCCTGTAAAAATTCTTCAAAATCGGCCGCATCTTCGAGCGCATAGCCCTCGATGCCCATATCATCCAGCAGGCTCGTCACCGGCCAGACACCCTCGGTCGATGTGAAGATGGTTACTTCCGTCCAGTCCAAATTTTTCTCCTTTCTCCAAAAAGCAGGGAAACAAGAGGCAGAAAATAGAATCCGTCCTATCGCGCGGCACGCGCTTTGAAATCCGTCCGGCCCCGCCGGACACCGAAACTCCTATCTCCTATCTCCTCACTCCTACCTCACTCACAGGCATATCATGCCGTATTTTTCGGAAAAATATTTCACCAGTGTCAGGTCCTGCTCCCATGTGCCGTCATAAATGGCCAGTCCGCTGTAAATGCGCAGGGCTTTTTCGAGCAGCTCGGGATTTTCCGCGCACAGGCATACCGGGCGCGACAGCATGTACAGATCGGTTTCGAGGTTGTAGAGATCGTCCTCTTCATGGATGAGCACCTTGAGGGCTGACGCCTCCTGATCCTCCATTTCGAGCAGATTTTCCTCGAGATGGTGGTCGCAGTCGATCTCATCCGAAATGTCGGTCACCGCGTCGATGAAATGGGCGTTGCAGCCGTCCGGCGCAAGAATCACATCGTCATGATCCCGACCGACTGTACGCCCGCCGGTATAGCCCACCAGTGCCTGCCAGACGCGCAGGGCACTCTCATGTGCCGCCGGCAGCAGCACTTCCACATTGGTCAGCTTCACGCCCGCACGCAGCCATGCGCACGGCACACTCACGCCCACCGACAGCCGCGCATACGGCGCAATGCGTTCGAGCGCGTCCTCGAGCGCCTCCGGATCGGCTGCGCTCAGAATTACAGTCGATACGCCGATGCGCTGCAATACGCCCACCGCTGCCAGACAGTCGGTGCCGTCGGCCATGCGGCCTTCTTCATCCACATGCAATTCGGCGATAATGGTGCGGCCACTCATGTCGGTCAGCGCCAGAACGGCTGCGCGCAGCGAACGGAAATCCTCCGCGCCGCGCAGATAATAGAAAGCGGCCTTGTCCTGCATCCGCGGCCGGAATGCCTCCTTGCACAGCGCAATATAGCGCTCGGTTTTGGGCATTTCGAGGTTCTCAGGCACCGGCGGACAAGGTAAGGACATGCCAACCGGCAGCGTCTGATTCTGCTCAAGCATCCGGGCAAAGGTTTTCGTTGAAGCGGCCAATGCGCCGACAAGCGCCTCCGGGGCGCGGTCCAGCAGGGCAAAATCCTCGGTCGAAGTGGCAATTACATGGCGGGTGCACAAAGGAATGGGTTCCATAACTCCTCCAAAAAATCAGCTGTTCTGTCACGCGGCACACCAGCCGCCGTTCGTGGTGGTCTGATAGCGTGCGGGCTGCGCGGCGGCCTGCTTGCACAGGTCGAGCGCGGTATAATAAACCTGATCAATCTGCTGTTCGCCGCTGCCGAGCGCGGTAATGGCGGTACCCACCGCTTCCATGGTTTCCTTGTCGGCAACAATGCGCTGGGTCAGGCCGTTGTCCTTCTGGAACCGGCGCAGCGCGCTGAGCAGATCGGTGTCAAAGACGTCGGATGCGCCGGGCGCATAGCCGAGCAGGAACAGACGGCCGCTCAGGGCACGCACCTGTTCGGACTGCTGGCCATAAACGATGTTCTTCGTAGTGTCCAGCGCGGCAAGGCTGGCCAGATACTGGCTCACCGATGCGCCGTCGGTCACCTGCATGGTCGGGGTAATACCCTTGCCTTCCCAGCAGCCAGCCTGCGGCAGATGCATTTCCAGACAGGTGATGACCAGTCGGGACACGCCGTCGAGCATGGTCAGATGATACTGACCCTGTCCCTTGCCGTAGGTGGTGGTGCCGATGACCTCGGCGCCGCCGACTTCCTTTAGGATGCCGGTCAGCATTTCGGCGGCGGATGCCGTGTTGCTGTCCACGAGTACGCAGAGCTTGTTGAGCGGCAGCGCACCGCCGGTCGAGTAATGCTTCTCCTGACCGCCCTGATCCTCACGCCACTGAATCGCGCCCATATAGGCGTTTTCTTTTTCAAGCATCGCGTCTGCCATGCCCCAGGCTACGTCGATCAGGCCGCCGCCGTTCGAACGCAGGTCGAGGATGACCGCGCGGGTATTCTTTTCGTCGAGGCCGTTCCAGATCTCCAGAAAGTCCTCCAGATCGTTCTTCGAGCCCATAGCCTCTACGCGGATGTATTCCACACCGTCCGCGACCGTCTCGGACGCTACGTACTCCTGCTGGATGCGCTCGCGGGTAATTTGGAAGTCCAGCCGTTTGCCGTCCCGCTCGACCGTCAGCTTGAGCGCGGTACCCTCATCGCCGCGTGCGAGCGCCGCTATCTCGCTCGAGGTCATCTGGGTGACGTCCTGATCGTCGATGCCAACGATGCGGTCACCGACCTGCACGCCCGCCCGGTACGCCGGGCCGGAGCGGTTGACTTCGGATATCATCACGCCGCCCGGCGTCTGCTGCATGGTCACACCGATGCCCGAGTAGCCGACCAGCGTGGAAAAACTCTCGTCATAGTCGTTCCCGGACAGGTACATGGAATGGGTGTCGAGCGTTTTCAGGTAGTCGTTGATGACGTTGTCAAACTCCTCCGGGTGCTCCTCCAGATACTCGTTCCAGTGGTCGATTTCGCTTTGCGGCATGCAGTCGGCCTCGTCCTGCGTGTACAGACTGTTGTCCTCGATCTGCCACAGGACGTATTCGAATTTGCTGTTGATGACGTTCGACGAGAACGCCGACGCGCTGCCGAAGGTCAGAACGACCGCCAGCAGCAGGGCCAGAGTTTTTCGGATTTTTGAATGCATGATGTGCCTCCTTTGAAGGCATGGACGGACCGCGGTCCCCCACCGGGCCGTATCCATCCCTGACAGTGCCCTTCCTCCCCATGGAAAGGCGGAAAAATATTCGTCCAAACAAGGACGGGTCTATGGTTACATGTGCTCGGGTGCGTCTACGCCGATAATAGCGAGTACGTTCTTGACCGTCTGCACCGCGGCCATGCACAGCGCAAGGCGTGCGTCACGGAGCGCCGGCTCGGCATCCTTGATGCGGCAGGCGTTGTAGAAGCGGTGGAACTGGGACGCGAGCTGTACGCCATACTTATTCAGGCGGGACGGGTCGCGGTCACGCGCTGCGAGCAGGATTTCCTCCGGCAGCAGGGCGATGGCCTTGACGAGCGCCTTTTCTTCCTCGTGGGTCAGCACGGTCAGATCGGTCGCTGCCGCGTCCGGCAGAGCAATGCCCGCTTCCGTAACGCCGCGCAGCACCGAACAAATACGCGCATGCGCATACTGGACATAGTACAGCGGGTTTTCGCTGTCCTGCTTGACCGCAAGGTCGAGGTCAAACTCCATCTGGGTTTCGGCCGCACGCGAGTTAAAGAAGAAACGCGCCGCATCGACCGGAATCTCATCGAGCAGGTCGCTGAGGGTCAGGCTCTTGCCGGTACGCTTGGACATGCGGACAACTTCGCCGCCCTGCATCATGCGCACGAGCTGCATGAGGACGATTTCCAGCCGCTCGGAGCCGTTGAGGCCGATGGCATCCAGCGCGCGCTGGAGACGGGCCACATGGCCGTGATGGTCAGCGCCCCAGATGTTGATGACCTTATCAAAGCCGCGGATCTCAAACTTGTTGCGGTGGTAGGCGATATCGGCTGCGAAGTAGGTGTAGAAACCGTTTGCGCGGCGCAGCACATCGTCCTTCTCCGCGCCGAACGCGGTCGAACGCAGCCACAGTGCGCCGTCCTTCTCGTAGGTCGCGCCCGCGTCGGTCAGCAGCTTCACAGTCTCCTCCACCGCGCCCGACTCGTGCAGGGTGCTTTCGCGGAACCATACGTCGTAATGAATCTTATAGCGCTCCAGATCGCGCTGCATCTTGGCAATGTTGTGCGGCAGGCCGAAGCCCACGATCACTTCCTGACGCTCCTCCGGGCTCATGTCGAGCAGCTTGTCGCCGTGCTGGTCAATCAGCATCTGCGCCAGCTCGCGGATGTCCGCGCCCTGATACCACGACGGGTCAAATTCAATCGCGTCCTCGCCCTTCAGAAGCTGAATGTAGCGGCCCTCGACCGAATGCGCGAACTTATCGACCTGATTGCCCGCGTCGTTGATGTAGAACTCACGGGTGACGTCCGCCCCCGCCCATGCGAGCACCTCAGCCAGACAGTCGCCCAGCACGCCGCCGCGTGCGTTGCCCATGTGCATCGGGCCGGTCGGGTTGGCCGAAACAAACTCCACCATGATCTTTTCCGGCTTCTCGGCCTTGGTCTTGCCGTAGTCGCCGCCTTCCGCCACAACGTTACGCACTGCATCCTGATACCATGCGCCGCCGTAGGTGAAGTTCATAAAGCCCGGGCCGGCGATTTCGACCTTTTCAAAGCAGGTGCCGTCCAGCTCCATGTTGTTTACCAGCGCCTCCGCGATTTTGCGCGGGGCCATGCGCAGCGGCTTTGCGCACTGCATGGCAACGGTGGAAGCCCAGTCGCCGTTCGAGGCATCCTTCGGGGTCTCAACCGTGACCTTCGGCAGCTCAGCCTGCGGCAGCTCACCCGCGGCAACCGCCTTGTCGTATGCCGCACGCACAATGGCAGCGGCCTGCTGTCTTGCATTTTCCATCAAATTCATATTTTTACACGCTCCGTTTTTGTATTCTCTTTACTCCGCCGCCGGAACCACGGTCATGCGGAAATGATGATGCCCGACCATGGAGTTGTCCACCTCAATGGTGTACTCAATCTCGAGCACGCCGCCGTTTTCCCCGATGGTGTTGTTCAGCCGATTGGTATGCGTCGAAATGGTCAGCGAACCGAAATCGGTCTGATACAGGCCGACGT
>JBJDZO010000035.1:0-5187 GCA_051868095.1 Butyricicoccus sp.
GGTAGCGGACTTACCGGAAACGATGCCTGCGGACTGGCAATACTTTACGTAGCCAGCGTACCAAGCGTCATTCGATACGTCCTTGAAGGTGGTCTGCATGCCAGCGTAGCTGGATGCATCGCTCTTACCGCCAGAACGGATAGAGTAAATCATACGGCACATCTCCGCACGAGTTACGGTGTCGTTCGGACGGAAAGAACCATCAGTGTCGCCGGTCATAACGTTCAGAGCAGCGAGGGTGTCAACCGCTTCAGCTGCAACGATGTCAGCCTGATCGGTGTACGCCGCGCTAGCCATCATGGTGAAAGCCATAGCGAACGCCATAACCAGTGCGAGAACCTTTTTCAGATTCTTCATAGGTTTTTTCCTCCTTTTTATTTTCGGGGACAGGAACCCCTTTATTCGTGAATTAGTTTATCATGCCGGTTTTGGATTGTCAACGCGCCCCATCCAAATGTAATATGGGTGTAACATTGTAACACAACACGGATTTTGTCGGTTATCTGGAGTCCGTCCGCAGGGCGCCCGCCGGGGCTTTCGAAGACGCCGGAGCATCGTCCTGCACATCGAACAGCTCGCGCTCGGCCGCGGCCAGCGCATGATAGAATTCTGCGCTGCTCTGCTCGTCCGGCTGGGTCAGCAGGCTGACCACCACCATGGAAACCGTCGCGCCCAGCATGCCGATGGCACCGTACCACGAACCGCCGAGATTCCACACGAAATAGGTCATCAGAACAAGAATCGTGCCGACAATCGTGGATACGATAGCTGCTTCCTTGGTTGCGCGCTTCCAGTACAGCGCAAACACCAGAATCGGAAACAGCGGCATGACAATCGCAATGGCGAACATAATCAGAGTAAAGATCAGGTCGGGCGGATTGAGCGCCAGCAGCACGCCAATCGCGCCGATGACCGCAATCGTGATGCGTACAACGAGCATATTCTGCTTTTCGGTCAGGTTCAGCCGGAAGGTTTTATGCAGAATGTCCTCCGACACAATCGAGCTGGACACCAACAGGAAGGAATCGACCGTGGAAATGCCGACCGCGCTCGCGCCCACGAAAAAGCCGATCATCAGCACCGACGCCAGCGCCGGATGCACCGCGTGGATGACGTTGTGAATCATATACGGGATAATCAGTTCGGTTTCGCTCGTGCCGAGGCCGGGCAGCAGCGCTACGCCAACCAGACCGATCAGCATAACCCCCGTCCAGACCACGCTCTGCATGATGGGCGTAATGACCATCAGCTTGCGCTGGGTGTGCATGTCCTTGCCCGAGTAGCCCGAGCGCACAAATACATGCGGCAGCATGACCGTCCAGCCGATGGCGCACGACAGCGGATACCCCAGCCGCGCACTGTACGGCACCCAGCCGTCCGGGCCGGGATAGGAAAACCACTCGCGGGTGTTCTCCCAGATCGAACCGACCGCCGCGGGCAGCGAACCGCCGAACCCAATCACAAGACAACTGAGCACGATCACCCACAGCAGGCCGATGAACAGCAGACCCTGTAAGGTGTCGGTCAGCGCGACCGACTTCATGCCGCCGAGCATGACATACAGGATAATGACCGTGCCCGCAATGGCAATTACAGCGTGATAATTCATCGCGCCGCCGGTCGCAATCGATGCGGCCTGCCCGATGGAGATGAGCACGGACGCAATATACGGGAACGATGACACCAAAAACACCAGCGCAAGCAGCACGCGCAGCACCGGGCTGTGGAAACGGTCGTCGTAGAAGTCGGCCGGAGTGGTATAATGATGCGCCCGGTTCATCATCCATACTTTATTCATGGTAAAGTGCGCAATGACCGGGAACAACGCAATATAGCTCATCTCGCTCAGCCAGTAGCCCAGACCGCCGCGGTAATAGCCGCCCGGCCCGGCGAAAAATACCCACGTGCTCATCAGCGACGCGAGATAGGTCATCACAAGAAACGGCCACGCAATCGAGCCGCCCGCAGTCAAAAAGCCGCGCGCGCTCTTTTTCTTTTCGTGATGATTTTCCCACAGCGCGATGCTGAGCAGGAAAACCAGGTACACGCCAAAGGCAATCCAGATGGTGCTTGTCCTGAGCATGCTCAGCCCTCCTTCCGGTCGCTGCGGATGCGGTAAATGCGGAATACCTTGCGCATGCCCGCGTAAATGCATACCCAAAGCGGAATCAGCGTGAGCACGGCATGAATCAGCGCCCCAGCGGAATCGCCATAAGCAGGCACGCACGGCAGATTATACAGCGCAAAAAACAGCACCACGGCTGCCAGCCACCGTTTTTCGGTCTTTGTGATTTTCATCGCGTTCCCCTTCCCCCGTGCTCAGGCGGTTTCGCGGCTCTTGCCGATCAGCGTTTCAGCCGCACGGGCTACCGCCGCTTCAATCGCCGCCAGATTTTCCGGGCTGCGCTCCATGATCTCCGGATTCGCCAGAATTTCCTCAAAACGCGCCAGCACCGGGTCCTTGCCTTCGGTGCGGTCGAGCGACAGAATGCCGCCGCGGTTGAACAGCGCCGGACGGGTCGCGTCGGCGTAGTGGCGCAGCGTGTGCTCGGTGACAATAAAGCCGTCCTCGAGTTCTTCCGGGTCGCCCATCAGCTCCTCCCAGTCGAACATTTCGTCATCGACGACCAGACCCTGACGCATACGCTGGGCAATGCCGAAGATTTCGTTGTCGATGATGAGCTGCAATGGGCTGTTGGTGCGCGCGGTGTCAAGCTGCCCCGCGCCGCCCAGCACATCGGCGTCCGACATGGCCATCATATCGATGAGCTGAGTGCGCTCAATCAGGTTCTGTGCGTCAAACACCGCGCTGTCGGTGCCGGTGCCGTAAGAATGCGCCATGATGCCGTAGCCCTCGCGGAAGAGCTGCATGCACATCAGGCGCCCCAGCGTGATTTCCGGGCACGACTGAAGCGTGCAGGTGGTTTTCATATCCATCGAGAACGGCAGCGGGGTCGCAATCACCGGCAGACCCGGGCACAGCAGCTCGAGCATAACGATCTGCGCGAGCACCTCGGCACAGCAAACCAGCATTGTACCCTGCGCGGTCACCGGGGTATTCGCGCCCGCGGTCGGCAGCGAACACGGCTGCACCGGAATACCCGCCTCGGCGCAGCGGAAAATGACTTCGGCATCCATGTATTTGTAGTGCAGCAGCGGCACGCTGCACGAAATAAAGCTGATGAAAGGCTTTTCGCGGAGTTTGTCCGCGCCGCCTGCGGCTGCCTGTGCCACATCGATCAGACAGCGCACATTGCGCGCCTCATACGGCTGAATCCAGATGTGCTTCTTGGAGATTTTGAGCGCCTTCTCGAGCGTGTAAACGTCTACCGCTTCGGCTGGAACCTCGCTCTCCGAAGTGGACGGCAGTGCGATATAGCTCAGATTTTCCATGGCGTTGCACACCTTGAACCATTCTTCAACGTTGTCCAGACGGAAGGTATGCTCGTCGCCGCTGACCTCCCGATAGGCCGGTGCGCCGGTGTTGGTACGGGTGTAGAAGCCGCCATCCTTGCGCGGAAACGCCAGATCGTGCTCCCCTGAGGGCGAATACAGGGTGAATTCCTTCGGCACGGCCGCCACCGCCTGCGCGATGATTTCGCGCGGGAAATATACCTGTGCCCCCTCGACCTTGCAGCCCTTTTCGGCCAGCGCCGCGCACAGCGCCGGATGATCGATATGTACGCCGCGCTCCGCGAGCAGACGCTCTGCGCGGTCTTTCATCAAAGCCAGACCCTTTTCGTCCATGACCTGCATTTTCATTCTTGCCATCCCGTTTGTCCTCCCTTTTTCGGGCATCTTTTCAAACCAATTATCTTTATTATTATAGCGGCACATGTTCGCCCTTTTCAATCGTCTGTCTTTGCAAAGTTTTTCATCTGTCTTGACACATGTATGTGCAGATTGTACAGCAGCTGTCTTGTCAGCTCCACAGGGCAGAAAAAAGCCTTCCCACCGGTCGGGGAAGGCTTTCGTTTTCTTATACGTGTTCTAAAACGGCTTTCTGCGGCGCACGGCGCTGCATGACCGGATTTTTGAGCAGCATCACGATCAGCGGGATGACCATCAGCGCCCAGACAATCGGTTCGGCCAGAATAACGCCAAAATAGCCCAGTCTTGGGGTCAGGAACAATACGATGGCGAGTTTTCCGCCCAGCTCGATCGCGCTCGACACAATCGGCGTGATGTGGTCGCCGATGCCCTGCAAGGAGTTGCGGATAATCGAAATCGCCACGGTGATGGCATAAAATAAGGTATCCACCCGCAGGTAAAGCGTGGCGGTGTCGATGACCTCGGCGGTTTGGGTGCCGGTGACCGCGCGCACCAAAGACGGCACAACTGTCCAGCTCATCACGATGACGATCACGCACCAGCCCCATGAAATCACGAGCGACTGCCAGATACCCTGCCGGATGCGGTCGAACCGGCCTGCGCCGCGATTCTGGCCGCAATAGGTCGCCATGGTCTGCCCCAGCACCGAAAACGGCAGCATAAACAGTTCGGTCAGGCGGCGGGCTGCCGTATGCGCGACAATGGTGCTCACGCCAAAGGTATTGATGGCGCTTTGCAGCAGCACCGAGCCGATGTTGACGAGCGACAGCGTCAGCGCCATGGAAATACCCGCGCCAAAGAGCTGGCCGGTGGTCTGCGCGTCCGGACACAGCTCTTTGGCCCGCGGCCACAGCCACGCATACCGCCGCCGTACATAAATCAGACACAGCACGACCGAAACCGCCTGTGCAGTGACGGTAGCAAGCGCCGCGCCCTGCACGCCCATTTTCAGCACGCATACGCACAGCAGGTCAAGGCCGACGTTGAGCAGCGCGGCGAAAATCAGCACGATGAGCGGTGTCACCGAGTCACCACTGGCGCGCAGCACCGATGCACACATATTATACAGCATGGTCACCACCGCGCCGAGCAGGATGATACGAAAATACGCGGCCGACTGGCCGATCAGCTCATCCGAGGTATTGAGCGCGCGCAGCAGCGGATGCAGTCCGAGCACGGTCAGCACACTCAGCGACAGCGAAAAAATCAGGCTCCATGTAAAAATCGCACCAACCGAACGGCGCACCCCATCATGATCGCCCGCACCAAAGCGGCGTGCTGTCGTGATGGCAAAGCCGTTTGCAAGGCCCATCAGCAGGCCGATCATCAGGGAATTGATCGAATTGGTTGCACCGA
>JBJDZO010000036.1:0-3033 GCA_051868095.1 Butyricicoccus sp.
ATCTTGATGCGCAGGCGGCGGATGTTGACGTCCACGATTTTCAGTTCGCCGACGTAATGGTGTCCCCAAACCATTTCCAGCAGGTCATCCCGCGACAGTGCTTTGCCGATGTTTTGCATGAAGGCTTTGAGAATGCCGTATTCAATCTGGGTCAGCTCGATGCGCACGCCGTTTTTATGCACCTCACGGGCGCGCAGATTGAGCTTGAACGGGCCGGATTTGATGATTTCCTCATCGGCGAACGGGTTGCCGGACACACGGCGGAACAGCGCGTCCACACGCGCCACCAGCTCGACCACCGAGAAAGGCTTGGTCACGTAATCGTCCGCACCGGTCATCAGGCCGGTGACTTTATCGGCCTCCTGCGTGCGTGCGGTCAGCATGATGACGCCGGCCGCATAGCCCTTGGCGCGCAGCGTGCGGCAGACCTCATAGCCGTCAATGCCGGGCAGCATCACGTCGAGCACCGCAACCGCGATGTCGGGATTTTCGTCGTATTTGGCAAGCGCTTCCTCACCGGTGCCCGCCTGCACGATTTCGTAGCCGGCGCGCTTGAGGTTGAGCACAACAAAGCTGCGGATGTTTTCTTCGTCTTCGAGTACCAAAACTTTGCGTTTCATATCGGAAAAGGCTCCTTTCAGGCCGTTGATGTTAATTGTTCCAGCTCTGCGTAATGATCGAGAACCGGGCGCGGATATCGTCCTCGTTGATGGCGAGTTCGCTGTTTCCCGCATCGCGCGGGATGGACGCCGCATAGATTTCGGTCTGGGTTTTGGCCAGTTCGATCATGCTTTCACGGGAAGCGTAATAGCTGCGCATATCGCCGGTCAGGCGGTAAATGGTGAGCAGCGGGATGGTCTGGCCATCCCCGGCATAGTCGAGGAAGCTGGTGGTGGACATGCCTTCGCTTGTGCCCTTGGCGACCGTCACTTGGCCGCGCCACACATCGGACAACATGAACTGCCAGTTCTCCGACACATTCTGGTAGGTGGTGCACACGCGCACCGGCTGATCGCCCGCGCTGTATGCGTACCAGTCGAGCATGTAGACCGCGTCACTCGTCTGTGTGCCGGGCATGGCAACTGCGCGGGGAACTTCGGTCAGGCCGTCGCCGTTGACGTCGGTGGACGGCACCGAAACCGGGCGGTAAGTGCCCTGATCGGCTGCGTCCTCGCCCTCAAGTGCGATGTTGCGGAAGCCGCTGTCGCTGTAAATCAGGATGTCGGTCATGAGGCCAGTACCCAGTTCCAGCTTGCCCTCAGCAAAAATCGCGCGCTGGTAGCCGCGCAGCCAGCCGGTTTTGAGGCTCACGACCGTCTGCACCTCGGGCGCAAGCGTGGTTTCGCCCTTTAGTTCCAGTTTGCCGGATGTGTATGCATAGAGCTGTGCCGAGCGGCGGCCGGTTGCATCGGTGGTCAGCAGAACCAGATCGTCCGCGCCGTTGTCATCCAGATCGCAGGTGATAAACGAGCTGTATGTGGTTTCGAGCAGGGTATTCAGCCGGCCGTTTTGAAAGCTGCACACGGTCAGGCCGGTGTTGATGCTGTCGCTGCCCAGCTTCCACGAAAGTACAATGCCCTTTTCGCCGGTGGGCTGTAAGGTGGGGAAGGAGACCGAGGCAATCTGTACGCCCGTGCCTGTGACACTGCCGCGCGTCACATAGCCATCGTCCTCTTTTTGAAAGACGTAGACATGGAATTGGTCAGGATTTTTGGCCTCGCAGAAAAAAGCAACCGCTTCGTCCTCGCCGTCCTGATCGAGATCGACCAGTTTGACGGTCGTGCGGTTTTCGCCCGACTGCGGCGCGACTGCGATGTTTCCGGCATCCGTAATGGCGTTGATCTGTCTTTGCAGCGCTTCATAGGTCTTGCTGGGCTGAGGCGGCTGAAGCAGCTTGTCGCCGGATTTGAATTCACACCCACCCAGCAGCACGAGAAGTCCGGCCAGAATGGGCAGCAGGGTCATGCGTTTCATAAGTTCCTCCAATAAAACACGCTGCGCGGTTCGGATACGCAGGCATTCTTTTTTTATTCTATCATAATTTATGATTTCTGCCTAGGGCAACACCGCACAATTGCGCTGTTTACGCCACCCGGAAATTTTGCGCACAAATCGGGGCGCGGTTGCGGTTTACGGCAGATTCTGCTATAATAAGCGTGCACTTTTGTGGAAAAGGGGAAAGAGAACCATGATGCTCGGAACGATTGTGAACACGGGAACCATTCTGTGCGGCAGCCTGATCGGCGGCACGCTCAAAAAAGGTCTGCGCGAGGACTGGCAGGAAGCCATGATCCGCGCCATGGGTCTGGCGGCTACTGCCCTCGGCGTGTCCACGATTGCAAAAAACATGCCGCAGAGCAATTATCCGGTGCTGTTTATCATTAGCTTGGCAGTGGGCAGTGTATTCGGCACGGCGCTGCGGCTGGAGGAACGGTTTGTCGGCTTCGCGGACAGCCATTCCAAAACCAAGCTCGGCAAAGGTCTTTCGACTGCAATCCTGATGTTTTGTATCGGCACACTGTCCATTCTCGGGCCGATTGAAAGCGCCCTGCATGGCGATCACACCTTCCTGTTGACCAATGCCACGCTTGATTTCATTACGTCCATGGCGCTCGCTGCGACCTATGGCTATGGCATTGCTTTCGCGGCGCCCATCCTGTTTTTATGGCAGGGCAGTATTTATATGGGTGCGGGCGCACTCAGCGGCTTTTTGACTGCGGATCTGTTGACCGAAATTTCCGTGCTCGGCGGCATCCTGATTTTCAGTTCGGGCTTGTCCATCCTGAAAATCAAGGACTGCAAGACGATGAATATGCTGCCGTCCCTGCTCATCCCGCCGCTGTATTTTTTGTTAAAAGGAATGTTTTAAAAAGGAAAAGCCATCCCGTTGGGATGGCTTTTTTGTGTGGGGGAATTGAAAAATTCGGGCGGACACGAATTTTTCAGGGGAATTCCGCGTCCTGCGGGCCGCGGCCAGCCTACGCGGCTGGATCGCGCCGGGGCATCGCCCCGGACCCATTTGTGGGGACACCG
>JBJDZO010000036.1:3133-5183 GCA_051868095.1 Butyricicoccus sp.
AGTTCGCCGCACTGGATGGAAGCAATTGCGTCCTCAATCGTGCGGTGGCCGAGCGGAACCGCGCCCATGGCTTCGGCACGGCGGCCGACTTCATACTTGTGCAGATCGACGTCGCCTTCCAGACACTGGGTTGTGATATAGACCTTGGTGCCCGACAAAATCAGTTTTTGGACGACCTTTTCCAGACGAATCGGGACACCACCCGCGCCGTAGCCCTCGAGGATGACCTTATTATATTTCTTGAGGAAGTCGATGATCGAAGGATCAAGGTCGGGAACCAGCTTGAGCACGACAAAGCTGGAGTCCACGACGTCCACAAAACGCGGCTCACCGCCAAGCATGGGCGGGATGTTCAGCAGAACCTTGCCGTCATCACGGATGGTGCCTGCGAGCGGGGCGTTGATCGAGCGGAACGCATTCATATTCTTGGAATGCACCTTGACGACATGGTTGCCGCGGATAATCTGGCCGTGCAGCACGGCGGCTACACCCGTCCAGCCCGAGCAGGCCACGCGGAAGGAATCGAGCATGTTGCGTTCAGCGTCCGAACCCGGCTCACCCATAGGACGCTGTGCGCCGGTGATGATGACCGGCTTGTTGAAGTTGCGCAGCATGTGGTACAGCAGCGCAGCGGTGTAGGACAGCGAATCGGTGCCGTGCGCGATGACAAAACCATCATAGCGGTCATAGTTCTCCCAAATCAGGGATGCAATGTGACGGCGCTGGTTGGTGGTGATGTCGGTCGAGTCCACGCTGAACGGATTATCCACAAAAACACGGCAGATGCTGCGGATTTCGGGCAGGAATTCGAGCAGTTCCTCACCGGTCAGCGACGGCGCAAGGCCGCGTCCGGTTTCGCGGCACGCGATTGTGCCGCCGGTAGCAATGAGCAGAATGTGTTTCATAACCTGGTTTTCCTTTTACTCTCCGAAATAATAGACTCAGCGATAGCTGCGCGACAGAATGCCAATCACATCGTCACGGGTCAGCTCGCGTGCATCATAGCCGAACAGGCCGCCCATGTTTGCGCGGGCGTTGTCGGCGTATTTGCCAAGATCATTTGCGTCTACGCCGTAGTCGCTCAGCTTCAGTGCGTCTACCTTGCAGGCGATTTGCAGTTCGCGCAGCGCGTCCACAAAATCCTCGGGCTTCGCGGCATCCTTCTTGCCGAGGGCGCGCGCCATGTCAACCATCTTGTCTGCACACGCTTCGGTGAACAGCTTGTAATACTCGAGCGAAATCATAATCAGGCCCGCGCCGTGCGGCAGCTTGGGATGATACGCCGAAAGCGCATGTTCAATCGAGTGCTCGGACGTGCACGAGGACATGGTCTCAACAAAGCCGGACAGCGTGTTCGCCAGCGCAACGTCGGCGCGCGCGTCCTTATCCGAACCGTCTGCAACCGCCTTCGCCAGGCTTTTGCCGATCAGCTCAATGGACTTAAGCGAGAACATCTCGGAAATCGGGCTGGCAATTGTGGCAATATAGCCCTCACATGCATGGAACAGAGCGTCAAAACCCTGATATGCGGTCAGATGCGGGGGAACGGTCATCATAAAATCGGGATCGACAATGGAGATGGTCGGGAAAGTCTTATCCCCGCCGCCGCCGATCTTTTCGTCGCCGTTCGTGATGACCGTCCACGGGTCGGCTTCGGTGCCGGTGCCGGCCGTGGTTGTGATCGCAACAATGGGCAGCGGGGCGTTTTTGATCTTCTGCGCCTTGCCGGTGCCGCCATAGACATAGTCCCACCAGTCGCCGTCGTTCGTTGCCATGACCGCGGCAGCCTTGGCGGTGTCGATGGACGAGCCGCCGCCCAGACCAACGACAAACGAGCAGCCCTCGGCACGCGCAAGCGCCGCGCAGGCACGTACACCCTCGATGGTCGGGTTGGGCTGTACGTCGGCGTAAACCACGGTCTCGTGACCGCCCGCCGCGAGCGCTTCCACGACTTTGTCCACGTAGCCAAGCTTGCGGGTAGACGTGCCGCCGGTGATGATCAGACCCTTGCCCGCGGGCAGCTTGGCCCGGGATAATTTATTTACGCTGC